>JAEWKY010000153.1 GCA_023457615.1 Actinomycetes bacterium
CGCCCGGCCGCCTTGTTCCGCCTGCTGCGCGGCGCCGCGCGGGTCACGGCGAGGCTGACCGGTTGCATCACGCAGCACACGTGCGTCTCGTGGGTCGACCACGCGACCCCGCAGGATGCCTACGACGACGCCCAGCTCGCGGTACGCGGTGTGGCCGGCGACGTGATCGGCGTACGCGACCTCTTCGGCGCGGGCTCCCCCGTGCATCGCGTCGAGGTGCTCGAGGTGCTCGGCGGGGCGGACCCCGGCGCGACGATCGAGGTCGCCGCCACCCCGATGACGTGCAACGGCGACGCCGGCGAGTTCCCCGACGGCGACCCGCTCGACGCCGACGGCGAGCTCATCCTGTTCCTCACCCGCGTCGACGGCGGTGGCTGGCGGCTCATGACGCCCTACGCCGGCGTCCTGCCGATGCCCGGAGACGGGGTACTCCCGTTCGAGGTCGCGGACCGATAGGTTGCGGGCATGCCCACGGAGCAGGAGTTCGCCGATCTGCGTGCGGAGGTCGCGCGGCTGACGACGCTCGTCGAGCAGCTGTACTACCGGTCGGGGGTGGCCGTGCCGTCGCCCTCGGTGCCGACGATCGACGCACCGCCCGCCGAGATCGTCGAGCTCGTGCGCTCGGGACAGCTCATCCACGCCATCAAGCTGTGGCGCGAGCTGACCGGCGTCGGGCTGGCCGAGGCGAAGAACTCGATCGACGAACTCACGAGGAGGCTGGGATGAGCACGACCCCGATCGACGGCGCGTCCGCCGAGGAGGAGGTGGCGGCCGTCGTGGCCGTCACCCGCACGATCGGCGGGGCGCTGCTCGTGATCGCCGGCATCGCGATGCTGCTGGCGGCCGCGTTCTGGTACTTCCTCGTGCCGTGGTTCGGATGGGCGATGGAGGGCTTCTGGTTCGTCATGGCCGAGTGGGCCGACCTCGGCGGCATCGCGCTCGCGGTGCTCGGCTTCCTCGCGCTCATCGTCGGCGGGGCGCTCATCCAGCGGGCGCGCAAGAAGAGGCTGCAGATCTTCATGGATGCCTCCGAGATCGCGGCGGTGTCGGGGCAGCTCCGCGAGGTCGACGGCGAGGCACCGGGCGCGAAGCCGAGCGGCTCGGCGCCGCCGACGCCGATCCTCTGACCCGTCCGGGTCACTCCGCGCGGGTGGGCCCGCCCGAGAAGCGTCGCGCGACGAAGAACAGCACGACGCCCACGGCGAGCAGGATGCCGCCGAACAGCCACACCGCCGGGCTCTGCTGCGTGAGGAGCAGCACGCACGAGGCGACGCCGAGCACGGGAACCGCCGTCCAGACCCGGAAGTGCCGGTGCTCGACGCGGTCGCGCCGCAGCACGAGCACGGCGACGTTGACCGAGATGAAGACGAAGAGCAGCAGGAGCACGACCGTCTCGGCGAGCAGCGCGAGGTCGCCGAGGAGCGTGAGCCCCATGGCCACGACGGTGGTCGCGACGATCGCGACCCAGGGGGTGCGTCGTCCCGGCAGCACGCGCCCGAGCACGGGCGGCAGCAGTCCCTGGTGCGCCATCCCGAAGGTCAGGCGGCTCGCCATGATCATCGTGAGCAGCGCGCCGTTCGCGACCGCGATGAGCGCGATGGCCCCGAAGACGAGCTCCGGGATGGGCACTCCCGTCGCCGCGACGACGGCGAGCAGCGGACCCGACGTGTCGCTCAACTCGTCCGGCGGCAGCGCGATCGAGCTCGCGGCGCCGACGAGCGCGTAGACGACGCCCGCCGTGAGCAGCGAGGCGAAGAGCGCCTTCGGGTAGACGCGCGACGGATCGCGCACCTCCTCGACGATGTTCGCCGAGGTCTCGAAGCCGACGAAGGAGTAGTACGCGATGATCGCGGCCGCGAGGGTGGCGAGCGCCGGGTTCGCGCCGGCGGGGAACTCGGTGAGGCGCGAGGTGTCGCCGCCGCCCACTCCCAGCAGGATGCCGACGCAGACGATCACGACGAGCAGACCCGTGAGCTCGATCGCGGTCATCACCAGGTTCCCCGTGAGCGACTCGCGGATGCCGCGGGCGTTCACGAGGGCGACGAGCGCGAGGAAGACGATCGCCGCGGGGATCGCGGGCACGTCGAGGAAGGCGCCGAGATAGTCGCCCGCGAAGGCGAGCGAGAGCCCCGCCGCGCTCACGACTCCCGCGGCGAGCATGCTGAAGCCGACGAGGAACGACACGATCGGCACCTTGAACGCGCGCTCGGCGAACACCGCCGACCCACCCGCCCGCGGGTACTTCGTGACGAGCTCGGCATACGACCCCGCCGTGAGGAGGGCGAGTCCGAGGGCGACGACGAGCGGCAGCCAGAGCACCCCGCCGACGTCCTCCGCGAGCACCCCCATGAGCGCGTAGATGCCGGCCCCCAGCACGTCGCCGAGGATGAAGACGAAGAGCAGCGGACCCGTGATCGCCCGTCGCAGAAGCGTGGGGTGCCGCTCGGTCTCGATGCTCGAGTCGATGCGGGCGGGTTCGTCGGTCATGCTTCGAGGATGCGGGGCGTCGCGCGGAGGCGCCGAGGGGTGGCCCGCCGGGTCGCGACGTGCTAGCGGGCGCCGAGGCCGCCGCCGGCGAGGACGCGGTTCTGCGATAGTGAGGGTTGATCACGGAGGTCGTATGACGAGAACGCAGTCCGCCGCGGGAACCGTCGCGTGCGCGCTCCTGCTCCTGCTCGCCGCCTGTGTGCCCGCTCCCGCCGGGGAGGAACGGGATGCCCTCGACGCGACTCCCGTCGAGACGACCGTCGACACCCCCGAGGACGCCGCCCCGGCGCCGGGCGACCCGATCTCCGACGCGCAGGCGATGGCCTGCCGCAAGGACCTCGGCGGCCCCTGCTCGGCCTACCGGCTCGACGACGGCAGCTGGATCTATCTCGACAAGAACGCCCCCCTTCCCCCGGTCGTCCAGGAAGCGGTGACCCGGACCGCGAACGCCGCACCCGCCCCGACGGGCACGAGCCCCGACGAGCAATCCGCGAGCGGCCGGACGCTGACGCAGACCCAGGGCGCGATCGAGTTCGCGACGGGGAAGCCGGTCGTCCTGGTGCTCTACGGATCGTGGCACCGCGACGGGGATTCCTTCCTGGGCTACTGCGCCATCGGAATCCGTGCCGAGTTCGTGGCGGCCTCGCGGGAACGCGCGACCGTGGTCGCCGAGGCCGAGGCCTACATCGCGGCGAACGGCGGATCCGACCTCATCGCCCTCGTCGTCCAGGACTGACGGGACGCGACACCCTCACGGACGAGACCGCCCGCACGAACACAGAGGAAGCCCCCGGCGTCTGGCGAGAGATACCGGGGGCTTTCCCGTACACCCCCCGGGACTTGAACCCGGAACCCACTGATTAAGAGTCAGTTGCTCTGCCAATTGAGCTAGAGGTGCGCAGCCCGACAAGCGGACCGAGGGTCAACGATAGCATGAGTCGCGATGAGTGATTCCGTCCGTCTGCAGGAGGGCGAGCTCGCCCCCGACTTCACCCTGACCGACCAGAACGGCCACCCGTTCACCCTGTCGAGCACCCGCGGATCGAAGACGATCGTGTACTTCTACGGGGAGGCCGGCACCCCCGCGTGCACGAGCCAGGCGTGCGACTTCCGCGACAGCTTCGCGGTCTTCGAGAAGGCCGGTTACCGGGTCGTCGGGATCTCGCGCGACGAGCCCGCCGCGAACGCCGGGTTCGCACGCGACGAGCGGCTGCCGCAGGTCATCCTCAGCGATCCGACGCGCGAGGTGCACGAGAGGTACGGCACGTTCGGCGAGAAGCAGCTCTACGGACGCACGGTCACGGGCGTCATCCGGGCGACCTTCGTGCTCGACGAGGACGGCCGCATCGTGATGCCCCTCTACAACATCAAGGCGACGGGACACGTCGCGATGCTGCTCAAGCGTCTCCGTCTCGCCGGCTGAGCCACGCCGCGGACGACTTCGCGACCACCAGCACGAAGCCGATCACGCCGACGATGACGAGCGGCCAGCCCCACTCGGGCTGGGCGAACGCGCCCTGCAGCGCCCCGACCCCGAGCGCCGCGATGAGCACCTGGAACACCACCGCGGCGGCGCGCACCCAGGCGCGACCGCGCCAGACGCCGAGGAGCACGGCGCCGAGCGCCACGACCGCCAGCCCGAGCACCACGACGAGAGCGAGGGCGGTGCCGAGGGACGTCGGCCGGTCGGTCAGCACCTCGCCGAGGAGCACGACGAAGAGGGCGAGAGCCGCGAGGAGCTCGACGCCGAGGACCGCGATCAGGGCCCGGATGGTTGCCGGGCGGTGACGCGGAGCTGAAGGATCACCTATTGATTCGATGCATCAAGTATGGAACCCTTGTCCACGGTTGATGTGACGCCTACAGAGTCGTAGGTGAGTCCGGAAGGCCGAATCCCCCAATCCTTTCGTTCTCACTTCGACCATGCGCGAAAACCCTCCGCGCAGCGTCAGCAACAACAAAGGAGCACCACCATGGATTGGCGTGACAAGGCCGCCTGTCTCACCGCAGACCCGGAACTCTTCTTCCCGGTCGGCAACACCGGTCCCGCCGTCGACCAGATCGACAAGGCGAAGACGGTGTGCGCGCGGTGCTCCGTCACCGAGCAGTGCCTGCAGTACGCCCTCGAGACCAACCAGGACTCGGGTGTCTGGGGCGGCCTCAGCGAAGACGAGCGCCGCGCCCTGAAGCGCCGCGCCGCGCGCGCCCGCCGCGCCTCCTAGCCCAGCGCGTCCCGACCCGCCCCGGGTCCCGGCGCGCACGGCTCCAGCCAAGCGAGTCCTCCGGGGCTCAACCGCGGCTGAGCCAGAACAGCGGCACCTCGATCGTGACCTCGGTGCCCTCGCCCTCGAGCGTGTGCCAGTCGATCGTGCCGCTCAGCTCGCCCTGGATGAGGGTGCGCACGATCTGCGTGCCGAGCCCCGAGCCGACCTTGCCCTCGGGCAGCCCCACCCCGTTGTCGCGCACCCGGATGGTGATGTGCTCGTCGGTGCGCTTGACCGTGATCTCGACCTTGCCATCCGCCCGTCCGGCGAGGCCGTGCTCGACGGCGTTGGTGACGAGCTCGGTGAGCGCGAGCGCGAGCGGCGTCGCATAGGCGCTCGGGAGCATCCCGAACTTGCCGCTCTTCACGGGCCGCACGGTCGTGTTGTGGCTCGACGCCGCCTCGACGACGAGCAGCAGCACCCGGTCGAAGACGTCGTCGAAGTCGACGATCTGGTCGAGTCCCTCGCTCAGCGTGTCGTGCACGACGGCGATGGCCGCCACGCGGCGCATGGCCTGGTTGAGCGCATCCTTCGAGTCCTCGCTATGCGCCCGGCGGGCCTGGATGCGCAGCAGCGACGCGACCGTCTGCAGGTTGTTCTTCACCCGGTGGTGGATCTCGCGGATGGTCGCGTCCTTGGTGATCAGCTCCTGCTCCTGGTGGCGCACCTCGGTGACGTCGCGCACGAAGACGGCCGCGCCGACCCGCTCGCCGCGGAAGCGGATCGGGATGGTGCGGAGCGTGACCGTCACCCCCCGCGCCTCGATGTCGGTGCGCCACGGCGCGCGACCGGTGACGACGAGCGGCAGCGACTCGTCGACGTGCAGCTTGCTGCCGAGCAGGTTGGTCGTCACCTCCGCGAGCGACTCCCCCTCGAGCTCGTTCGGGAAGCCGAGACGGTTGAAGGCGGAGAGGGCGTTGGGGCTCGCGAACGTGACGACACCGTCGACGTCGAGCCGGATCAGACCGTCGGAGGCGCGCGGGGCACCGCGGCGCGGCATCGACGGCGCCGACAGGTCGGGGAAGTCGCCGGACGCGATCATCGCGAAGATGTCGTTCGCGCACTGGTTGAACGTGAGCTCCTGCCGGCTCGGCGTGCGTGCCTCGCTCAGGTTGCTGTGCCGGGTGACCACCGCGATCGCGTGTTCGGTGACGGTCGCGCTGCTGCTCGGCGAGACGCGGCGGACGACCGGGATCGCGCGCACACGCGTCGGCGTCTCCTCGTACCAGTCGGGGGCGGCGGTGTCGACGATCTGCACCGTCTCGAACGCCTCGGTCACCTGCTGGCGCCACTCCGGCTTGATCGGCTGGCCGACGAAGTCGCGGTAGAAGAGGGTCGCGGCCGACGAGGGACGCGAGTGCGAGACGGCGACGAAGCCGCCCTCGGCGCTCGGCACCCAGAGCACGATGTCGGCGAAGGCGAGGTCGGCCAGCAGCTGCCCGTCGGCGACGAGGAGGTGCAGCCACTCGACGTCGGCCGGCGAGCGGTCCTGCGAGAGCATGAGCTCCGAGAGGGTCGACACGCGTCCCAGGCTACCCGCGTGCGACGGCGCCGCTCTCCCGGGCGAGCTCGGTCG
>JAEWKY010000154.1 GCA_023457615.1 Actinomycetes bacterium
ACCGAGGGCGGCCCCGGCGCGCGCGGCGGCGGACGGCGCGGTCGTCGCCGGTGCGTCCGTCGCCGGTGCGGTCGTCGCCGGTGCGGTCGTCGACGGTGCGGTCGTCGAGGGTGCGGTCGTCGACGGTGCGGCAGAGGTGCTCGAGGGTGTCGACCCGGGGGCGTCGGTCATGTCGCGACGGTAGCGCCGCCGGCTGCGCGGATGCCGGGAGCGGCGTCAGATCACGGAACGATAACGATGCGTCGTCTCGGGCCCCGAACCGTCGCACCGGGGCGCCGGATGTCGGTGGGGCGGGGTGACGTGAGGGCATGAACGTACTCGCGGATCCGGCGCCCGACGTGGCGCCCCGCGAGTACGCCCCGGCGCCCGGCCCCGAGGAGCGTCTCGAGTGGCAGCTCGCGCGCGCGGAGGTCGCGACGTGGCAGGCGAATCGCGCCGCGGCGGAACAGCAGGCCGCCATCCGCGAGGTGCTCGCCGAGGTGCGCCGGCATCCCGAGCCCTACCGCGTGCTGCAGGCGGAGGCCACGCCGCGCGACGTCGAGATCGCCGTCGATGCCGCGATCGGAGAGCTCGCGGCGCGGATGTCGCTCAGCGAGTCGGTCGTCGTGTCTCTCGCGCAGCAGGCCGAGCTGCTGCAGACCCGGGCCCCACGGGTCTGGGCCGCGTTCCGTGAGGGCGAGCTCTCGGCCGCGAACGCGCGGGCGACGGGCCAGACGCTCGCCTCGCTGCCTCGGCACGCCGAGGCCGACGCCCTCGTCGACGCGCGTGCGCTCGAGCTCTCAGTGCTCGTCCCCGCGCGCTTCCGGGAGCGGATGCGGGTCTTCCGCGAGAAGGTGCATCCCGTGTCGCTGACCGAACGGCACGAGACCGCGCGCGACGGCCGCCACGTCTGGCGCGAGCACCATCACGACGCGATGGCCGAGTTCGGGGTGCGTCTGGGTGCCGCGGATGCCGAGCTCGCCTGGCAGCGCGTCGACGCGATCGCGCGGCAGCTGGCGCGGCGTGCCGACGAGACGCGCACGCTCGACCAGCTCCGCGCCGATGTCGCCGCCGACATCCTCGCCGGGCGCGACGACCCGGCCACCGAGCCCCGCGTGCAGGTGGGAGTGCTCGTGCCGGTGCTGACGCTCCTCGGCGAGTCGCAAGCCCCCGCGATGCTCGACGGGCGCATCCCGATCGACGACGCCACGGCCCGACGACTGGCGGGCTCCGCGCCGTCGTTCCATCGCATCCTGACCCACCCGGTGTCGGGCGCGATCCTCGACGTCGACCGCACGTCGTACCGTCCGCCCGCCGACCTCCAGCGCTGGCTCGAGCTGCGCGACGGCACGTGCCGCTCGCCCGGATGCGGCGTGCCCGCGCGGCGCTGCGATCTCGACCACACACAGGCGTGGGCGCACGGAGGCTCGACGAGCGGTCGCAACCTCGGACACCTGTCGCGCCGACATCACACCCGCAAGCACGAGTCGCGCTGGCGGCTCGATCAGCGCTCCGACGGCATCTTCACCTGGACGAGTCCCACCGGCTTCACGTGCGACTCCGATCCGCCGCCCTTCTGAGCGCGCGGCCGCACACTTCAGCGCAGGTCGCTACCGCGCGTCGCTACCGCCACTCTCTACTGCCACTCGCTACCGCCACTCGCTACCGCAGGTCACGCAGTCGCGCGCCCTCGGCACCCGCGCGCGAGCGGCGCTCGAACCAGATCGCGACGAAGAACAGGATGGCGCCCGCCGTGAGCGACGCGACCCAGATCACGACCGGGTCGATCTCGCGACCGACGGCGAGCTGCAGCAGGATGATCGCGAACTCGACGCCGAACGTCGCGAGGCTCAGCACGAACGGGGCGGCGAGCCGCCCGATCGCGCCGACGAGCAGCGCGACGAGGGCGAGCCCGATCACGAGGATCGCGCGCCACGTCGCCGGATTCGTGCCCGTCGCGAGCACCGACGGCAGCACCGTCACGACGATGCCGGGGGCGAGCACGATCCACGAGCGCGCGAAGCCGACCGGCCACGACGCGAACGTCCCCGGCGTCGCGGTCGGGCCGAGCCGGAGTGCGAGCACGCCGGCGCCGAGCAGGGCGATCCCGAGCGGCAGCGAGAACCACTCGACGTTGAGGTCGCGCACGCTCCAGCCGGCGACGGCCGTGCACCACGCGGCGGCGAACACGAGCCACGTCGGCGGCATGATCGTCGGGCCGCGCAAGGCCGCGAGCACGGTCACGAGCATGATGCCGAGCAGCACGAGCGTGAGCGCCCACAGCACCCACATCGGGGCGACGCCGGGAGCGACCGCGCTGATGGGTCCGAGCACGAGGTAGACGAGCGCGGGCGTCTGCAGCCCGCGGTGCGCCGGACGCATCGCCCGCGCGGCCGACGCCGCGAGCACGGCCGCGGTGACGCTGAACGCGAGCACGGGCCAGACGACGTCATCGGGATGCGCGAGCCCGAGGTCGTCGCGCTCGGTCGCGTACCGCACCGCCTGGATCGCGCCCCCGGCGGCGGCGCCGATCGACGCCGCGAGCGCGGGCACCCGCAGCACAGCGAGTCGCCAGGCGTCGATCCCGCGCGTCAGGACGACCCCCAGGAGCAGCAGCACGACGGATGCCGCGAGCAGCGCGAGAGCGCGCCAGGGCAGCAGCGCGGCGGGCCCCGATCCCGTGATGGCGAGCACGACGAGCGAGGTGACGATCCCGATGGCGAGACCCGGTGCGACGAGGGCGGCGCCGTTCCGGCGGCGCAGGGCGAGCACGACCCCGATGACGACGGCGGCCATCGCCGGCGGGTACACGTAGGGCTCGGCGTCGGTGACGCCGGCGAGGCCCCACACGCACCAGAGCGCGGCGGTCCAGCATGCCGCGGCGACCCACCAGCCGTACCGGCGCCGGGCGAAGACGCCCGCCGACGCCGCCCCGACGCCGAGGATCACGAACACGATGAGCGACGTGCCGAGGTCGGGGGTCTCGAGCACGAGCGAGAGCAGCGCCGCGAGGCCGCCCGTGACGAAGGCCGAGATCTCGATCCAGAGCCGTGCAGACGCGGCGTCCCGCTCGGGGAGCTCGCCGCGGCGCAGCCAGCCCGCGACGAGCGGGGTCGTCGGCAGCACGAGGGCGACCAGCGTCGCGATGACGGGCAGCGTGGCCGGCGCGCCGCCTCCGCCGTTCCAGGCCGGCACGACGTCCGTCTCGAGCAGGCGCGGGACGACGTTGACGACGACGACCCCGAGCGAGGGCAGCAGCAGAGCCGCCGCGCCGCTGCGGACGACCCGTGTGAGGCCGGGCCGACGGGTGAGCGTCAGGGTGAGCGAGAGCGCGAAGATCGCGGCGTTCGCGAGCGCGGTCTCCCACGTGCGCTCGGCGATCACGGTCACGACGCCGACGACGAACGGCACCGACGTCACGGCGAGCACCGCGTACCAGAGCGGCGCGCGCACCCGTCGCACGAGGGTCACGACGAGGGCGACGAGCGACGCGACGGTCGTCGTGTAGCTGAGCACCGGGATCGGCTCGATCCCGAGGAGGTCGAGCCCGCGGGCGACCAGCACGAGCGCGTACGCATAGCCGACTGCGACGTAGGCGGCACGCGCCCGCGCCGGGAGCGCCATGGCGAGCACCCCGAGCGTCGCGACGATCGCCGTGCCGGCCGCGACCGTGAGCCGGTCGTCGCCCCACGAGATGGCGACGAGGTAGAGCAGGATGCCGTGCGCCGCCACGACGAGCGGGATGCGCATCGACCACCGGGCCGCCCTCAGTCGCGGCACGAGCAGCAGCGCGAGGGCGATCCCGAGCGCGACGACGATGCCGGCGACGACCTGCCCCGGACGGGAGAGCGCCGACCAGGCCGGCGTCGCCGCGAGGGCTGCGGCGCCGAGCCAGGAGGCGAGCACGAGCCACGGGCGCCCGACGCCGCCCTCGCGGCGCACGGCGAGCGCGAGGGCGAGCACGCCCGCGGCGCCCGCCGCGATGCCCAGGATGGCCGCGAGGCTCGGCACGGAGGGGATGAGCGACCAGGAGTCCTCCATCGGCGCGAGCCAGAACGGCACGGGCTGCGCCGCGTCGGGATACCAGACCACCGGGGTGAGGAATCGCGGCGCGAGCGGCGAGAGCAGCTGGGCGAGGCCGTGCTGCAGCGCGGGAGGCGTCGCGACGAGTCCGACGACGACGGCACCGGCGCGCAGGGCCGAGCGGCGGAGCACGGACGGCCAGGCCA
>JAEWKY010000155.1 GCA_023457615.1 Actinomycetes bacterium
GCCGACGCGCGAGCCGTCGCACGGCGAGCGCCGGGCCGAGCCCGCGCCACCGGGACGTCGCGACGTCGCCGAGACGTGCGGCGACCCCGACGAGCGCGAGCACGAGCACGCTCCCGGCGAGCACGCCGAGGGCGGGGGCGGCGATGCCGACGGGATCGGCCGCCGACCCGGTCGAGACGAGCCGCCAGAGGGCGAGCGCGGTGGCCGCGAAGAGCAGCACGAGGCCCACGACGCCGACCGCGCGACCCCGGCCCGACGCGACCGCGGCCTCGTCCGAGCGGTCGCGCGGGATCACGCCGAGCACGACCGGCACCGCGACCAGCGCGAGCACGAGGGGCACGATCCCCGTCAGCGCGACCGCGAGGAGCACCGGTGTCGCCGCCACGACCGCGGCGACGATCCCGCCGAGGAGCGCGCCGACGGCTCCCGCCGCGACGATCTCGCGCAGCTCGCCCGCGAGGATGCGGCGCCGCGACGCACCGCGCGAGCGCGTGACCGACACCTCGGTGAGCCTCGACAGGGCGAGCACGCGCACGACATCACGCGCGGCGACGAGCCCGCCCACCGCCACGAGGAGGAACGGGACCACCGCGAGCAGCCGGGACCGCCAGGCGAGATCCTGCAGCTCCTGAGCCCAGCCGCCGAGCCCGCCCGACACCGACGTGCGCGAGGCGACCCCGTCGTCGACGAGCACCCCCGGCAGCGCCGCCGACCCCTCGACCAGCCGGGCGAGGTCGCCCGTCCCGACGCGCGCGGGGTCGGGACTCACGATCGCGCCGCCGTCGACGTCCTCGACGACGACCAGCGCGCCCGCGAAGGCCGTCCGGGCGCTCGGGCCGACGTCGGACGCCGACTCGCTCTCGACGAGCAGGCGCGCCCCGGGATCGTCGGCCGCCGCACGCACCGCGCGGTCGAGTCCCGACTCGAGCGCCCCCGCCATCCCGACGCCGACACCCGCGAGCACGGCGGCGGTCAGCGCGATCGCCGCCAGCTGCCCGGCGCGCGATCGCACCCGGGCGGCGACGATGCTCACGCGGCCAGCCTAGGGCGAGACTTCTTCAGCTACGACGGTCAGGAGGCGCGGCGCGCCTCGCGGCGGCGGCGCTGCTCCTCGGGATCCGGCACGGGCACCGCCGAGATGAGTCGCTGCGTGTAGGGGTCGCGCGGGTTGCGGAGGATCTCCTCCTTCGTGCCCTGCTCGACGATCTTGCCGCGGTGCATCACCGCGATGCGGTGCGCGAGCAGGTCGACGACCGCGAGGTCGTGGCTCACGAACAGGCACGCGAACTGCAGCTGCTCCTGGATGCCCTGCAGCAGCTCGAGGAACCGGGCCTGCACCGAGACGTCGAGCGCGCTCGTGGGCTCGTCGGCGACGAGCAGCTCCGGCGCGAGAGCGAGGGCGCGGGCGATCCCGACGCGCTGACGCTGGCCGCCCGAGAGCTCGTGCGGATAGCGGTTGCGGTACGACCGCGGCAGCTCGACCTGGTCGAGCAGCGTCTCGACGCGGCGGTCGAGCTCGGCGCCCTTCGCCTCCCCCGCGAGCAGCAGCGGCTCCCCGATCGACTGCCCGATCGGCATGCGCGGGTTGAGCGACGAGCCGGGGTCCTGGAAGACGATGCCCGTGCGCCGCCGGATCGGGCGCAGGTCCTTGAGCGACGCGTCCGAGATATCGGTGCCGACGACCGTCAGGCGCCCCTCGGCGACAGGGAGGAGTCCGACCGCCGCGCGGCCGAGCGTCGTCTTGCCCGAGCCGGACTCCCCGACGAGGCCGACGATCTCGCCCGGGTAGACCTCGAGGTCGATCCCCTCGACGGCGCGGAACGCCGGGATGCGCCCGCGCTTGGGGTACTCGATGGCGACGTTCTCGAAGCGCAGGATCGGCTCGACCGGTCCGCGGGCCTTCTCGAGCGTCTCGTTGACGTTGACCGCCGCCGTGCCGAGGTGCGGCACCGACGCGAGCAGCGACTGGGTGTACGGATGCTGCGGCGCGTGGAAGATCTGGTGCGCGGAGCCCACCTCGACCGCGACGCCGTCCTTCATGACGAGGATGTGGTCGGCGAGGTCGGCCACGACGCCCATGTCGTGCGTGATGAGGATGATCGCCGAGTCGAGCCGACGGTGCAGGTCGCGCAGCAGGTCGAGGATCTCGGCCTGCACGGTGACGTCGAGCGCGGTCGTCGGCTCGTCGGCGATGAGCAGCACGGGGTCGCACGAGATCGACTGGGCGATCATCGCCCGCTGACGCTGCCCGCCCGAGAGCTGGTGCGGGTACTTGTGGAACGACGCCTCGGGATTCGGGATGTCGACCATCCCGAGCAGCTCGACGGCACGCGCGCGGGCGGCGTCGAGCGAGAGGTCGAAGTGCGAGCGCAGCGCCTCGGTGATCTGGAAGCCGACCGTGTAGACCGGGTTGAGGGCCGTCATCGGCTCCTGGAAGATCACCGCGATCGAGTTGCCCCGCACCTTGCGGATCTCGGCCTCGGGGATGCCGCGCAGCTCCTGGCCCAGCAGCTTGATCGACCCGGTGACGCGCGCGTTCGTCGGCAGCAGCCCGAGCAGCGCCATCGACGACGAGCTCTTCCCCGAGCCCGACTCGCCGACGATCGCGAGCACCTCGCCGCGCTTCACGGTGTAGCTGAGCCCCTTGGCCGCCGGGTAGTACTGGCCGTCGACCCAGAAGTCGACGCCGAGGTCGGTGACCTCGAGGACGTTCTCGGCCGTGCGGGTGTCGTCCGTCGGCTGGGCGTTCATCGGGACTCCTCGGGGAAGGTGGGCACAGCGGTGGTGCGGGAAAGGTCTGTCAGGATCGGGGCATGCGCTTCCAGGAGACGACCTTCCGGCCGCTCTTCGGCCGCGTCCTCGCGGTGGTGGTCGGCGTGCTCGGTGTCGTGGCGGTCGTGTCGACCCTCGTCGAGGGACGTCTCGACTTCACGCTGCGCACCGTCGGGCCCGTCGGCCTGGTCGTTCTCCTGACCTTCGCGGCCTTCTGGACGCCGCGCGTCGCGGTGCGCGAGGACGAGATCGAGGTGCGCAACGTCTTCTCGACCGCGCACGTGCCGTGGGGCGCGATCCGCCGCATCGACACGAAGTGGTCGCTCGCCCTCGTGACCGACCGGGGCACGGTGAGCGCCTGGGCGAGCCCCGCCCCCGGCCGCTACGCGACCCTCGGCATGAGCCGCGGAGATGTCGACGGGGCGAGCGAGTCGGCCCGTGCCGCGGCGGGCACGATCCGCCCGGGCGACGCGCTCAACACCGATAGCGGCGCCGTCGCGCACGTCATCCGCACCCACTGGGAGCAGCTGCGCGACGACGACCTGCTCGATCCGCCGAACGCCGGCACCGGCCCGCGGCGCACGCCGCACGTCGGCACGATCGTGGCCACCCTGGCGGCGGCGGTCGCGACGGCGCTGAGCTTCCTGCTCTAGCGACCGCATCAGTCGTCCTCGCGGTCCGGTCGGTCGGCGTGGAACCCGCGGGCCGTCGTGCCGCCCATCTGCATCCCGGCACCGCGGCCGGCGACCTCGACGGTCGCGCGGTCGAGGTTGGCCTGCGCCTTGCGCAGCGCGCGGTCGGTCGGGATGCGCTTCTGACGCGGGTCGAACGCGTCGCGCAGCCCGTCGCCGATGAAGTTGATGCACAGCGCGATCGCGATGATGAAGATGCCCGGCCACCAGAACAGCCACGGACGCGTGCCGAAGGCCGTCTGGTTCTCGGCGATGATCTTGCCGAGCGAGGTGTCGGGCTGCTGCACCCCGTAGCCGAGGAACGACAGCCCCGTCTCGAGCAGGATCGCCGCCGCCATGAGCAGCGTCGCGTTCACGATGATGACGCCGATCGCGTTGGGCAGGATGTGCCGGAACATGATGCGTCCGTCGCTCGCGCCCGCGACCCGGGCGGCGTCGACGAACTCGCGCTCGCGCAGGCTGAGGAACTCGGCGCGCACGAGACGGGCGAGGCTCGTCCAGGTGAACAGGCCGATGACGAGCGCGAGCACCGGGGCCCCGAGGTTGCCGAAGGTGCGGCCGAGCACGGCGCCCGCGACGATGAGCGGGATCGTGATGACGATGTCGGTGAAGCGCATGATCACCGGGTCGACCCACTTGCGGTAGTAGCCGCTGAGCGCGCCGAGCGTCGTGCCGATCGCGGTCGCGACGATGCCGACGATCACGAGGATCATGAGCGACTGCTGCGTGCCGCGCATGACGAGGGCGAAGATGTCGCGCCCGACCTCGTCCTGCCCGAACGGGTGGTCGCCCCAGCGGATGCCCTCGCCGCCGAGCCACTCCGGCACGACCGACAGCGTCGGCCGGCCGCGGTTGACGAGCTCGGGGATCTGGGTCCAGGTCCACTGCCACCAGCCCGGCACGCGCAGTCCGAAGACCGACAGGCCGACCGAGGTGAACGCGAGCAGCACGATGAAGCCGAGCACGATCATCGCGATCACGGCGCCCTTGTGCCGGAAGAACCGGCGGCGCACGATCTGACCCTGGCTGAGGCCCGCGATCTCCTTGAGCTCGATCGCGTTCTCGGCCTCGATCGGGTGCGTGAGCTCTTCTTCGTTGCCGGGGGGCGGCACGGTGGGGTTCGTCATGAGGTCACCCGGATCCGGGGGTCGAGCGCCGCGTACACGAGGTCCGCGAACAGGTTGAACAGGATCGCCAGGAAGCCGACGACGAGGAAGAACGCCATCACGGGGTTCGGGTCGACCCGGTCGAGCCCGCCCTGGAAGAGCTGGCCCATTCCCGTGAAGGCGAAGACCCGCTCCGTGATGACCGCGCCGCCGACGATGCCGCCGATGTCGAACGCGACGATCGTCGCGATCGGGATGAGGGCGTTGCGGAAGGCGTGGCGCACGACGACCGTGCGCTCCGTGAGGCCCTTCGCGCGCGCGGTGCGGATGTAGTCCTGGTTCATGACCTCGAGCAGGCTCGCGCGCGTGTAGCGCGTGTAGGTCGCGAACGAGATGAGGATGAGCGCGAGGGTCGGCAGCAGGAGGTGCGTGAACGTGTCGACGCCGTGCACCCAGAGCGAGCCCTCGAGACCGGGGGTCTGCGAGCCGATCGTCGCGATCGGCCGGTCCCGGATGCGGCCCGACTCGGAGTACGGCTTCCAGACGACCATGAACCTGTCGACGGCGATCACGAACCCGACGAGGAACGCGGTGATGCCGCCGACGCGCATGATCGGGCGCTTGTCGTCCCCGCCGAGGAAGTAGCCGACCGCCGCACCCACCGCGACGGCGAGGAGGCCGAGGCCGGCGAGCATCCACCACTCGGTGATCGAGTACGACAGCCAGAGCCGGAACGGGAAGTAGAGCGCGATGCCGAGCGCCGCGACGACGATCGCCGTGCGCAGGCCGCGCTTGTTGCGCAGCCCCGTGAGCACCGCCGGCACCGCGACCGCGGCGGCCGCGGCCGTGAGCCCGACGCCGATGATGCCGAGACCCGGGTCGAGGAACCATCCGGTGGCGTTGACGTAGACGCCGAGGCCGAGCGTCGCCGCGAGCGCGAGGACGAAGATCAGGATCTTGCGCCGCCAACTGCCGGGCACGATCGAGGCCCAGAGCAGGCCCGAGACCAGCGCCGCGCCGACGATCACCCACCACGGCACGGTCGCGCCGTCTTGGAGGAAGTCGTTGAGCCCGATCGCGATGTACTGCTTGAGCAGCACCGCGACCCAGAAGATCGGCAGCGAGAAGAACAGGAACGAGATGAAGGTGACCGAGTAGTCGTAGCCGCTGTACTGGCGCAGCGCCGTCGTGATGCCGACGAGGATGCCCAGGATGATCGCGACGACCGTCGCGATGGTCACGAGCTGGAGGGTGGCGCCGAGCGCCTGACCGAGCATGGCGTTCACGTTGCGGCCGTCGATGCTGACGCCGAGGTTGAAGAAGCCGGTCGAGCTGTTGATGCCGAAGATGCGGCCGATCCAGAGGAAGTACCGCAGCGGCGGCGGCACGTCGAGGTCGAGGAGCCGGATGCGCGACGCGATGAGCTGCTCCTTGTTGGGGGCAGCGCTCGTGCGCAGGTCTTCGAGCGGGTCGCCCGAGAAGGCGACGAGGTTGTACATCAGGTATGTGGCGGCGAGGAAGACGAGGACCGATGCGATCAGCCGCCGCACGACGAATGAGGCCATGAGAGCCGTGTTCCGATCTGTGGGGAACCAGCACCGGGGGGGGGGGGGGGGCCCCCGCCGCCCGCGCGCCCGGCGG
>JAEWKY010000156.1 GCA_023457615.1 Actinomycetes bacterium
GGACGGCGCCATCACGCGCGGCGACGTGCTGCGGGCGACCTCGTCCCCCGCGACCGCCGGCGGCGAGCGCGACGGCGCGACGGGTCTCGGCATCGCCCGGCGGGAACCGCTCGGGATGCTGCGCCGCACCGTCGCCGCGAAGCTCAGCCGCAGCCGCTCCGAGATCCCCGAGGCGACCGTGTGGGTCGACGTCGACGCGACCGAGCTGTGGCACCTGCGCCGGGCGATGGCCGCGTCCGAGAGCCCCGCGCCCTCGCTCACGGCGTTCCTCGCACGCTTCGTGCTGCTCGGGCTCGAGGCCTACCCCGCGCTCGGCGGTCGCCTCGACGGCGACGGGAACGAGCTCGTCGAGTTCGCCGGCGTCAACCTCGGCATCGCCGTCGACACGCCGCGCGGGCTCATGGTGCCCGTCGTGCGCGGTGCGCACGAGCTGCCGGTCGGCGCGCTCGACGCCGAGGTGCGCCGGGTGAGCGAGCTCGTGCGGGCGGGCTCCGCGTCGCCGGAGCAGCTCACCGGGTCGACGTTCACGCTCAACAACTACGGCTCGTTCGGCGTCGACGGCTCGGCGGCGATCATCAATCACCCCGAGGTCGCGATCCTCGGCGTCGGTCGGGCGATCGAGCGCCCCTGGGTCGTCGAGGGCGCGATCGTGCCGCGCCGCATCCTGCAGGCGTCGCTCGTCTTCGACCACCGCGTCTGCGACGGCGGCTACGCGGCCGGCTTCCTGCGCACCGTCGTCGACGCGATCGAGCATCCCGCGAGGCTCTTCGCCCGCGTGTAGTTGCTGTCTGCCCGACGGGGTGTCGGCTATTTGCCCGAGATGGCCGCTTCACACGCAAGCGAGGCGGCGGTTTCGGGCAAATAGCCCACCAGCGTCAGCCGCGGGCCAGGGCGGCGCGGGCGAAGTCATCGAAGACCGCGTCGGCGACGGGACGCAGCCGGATGTCAGCCACCCTCAACTGCTCCCGCAGCAGCGCGCCGCCGTCCTCGAACTCCGCGCGCATCTGCTCGACCTCGAGCCAGGTGTCGAGCAGGTCGGGCGAGACCTCGAGGTGGAACTGCGTCGCGAGCGCCGACCCGATCCGGAACGCCTGGTTCTCGCAGCCGTCCGTGCGGGCGAGCACCGTCGCCCCGGGGGGCGCCTCGACGTTGTCGTAGTGCCAGTGCAGAACGTCGAGCGAGGCGCCGGCCGCACCGAGCGCCGAGTCGGCGACGAGGGAGATCGGCGCGACGCCCACCTCGCGCGTCGCGCCCGGGTGCAGCGCACCGCCGAGCGCGCGGGCGAGGATCTGGTGCCCGAGGCACACCCCGAGCACAGGGATGCCGGCATCGACCGCCCTTCGGGCCAGGTCGCGCTCGACCGCGAGCGCCGGATGCTGCTCGAGATCGTCGGCGCCCATCGGGCCGCCCATGATCACGACGCCCGCGAGCGCGTCGAGCGCCGGCACGGCAGCGGAGGGCGCGTCGATCAGCGTGCGGCGCTCGCTCGGCACACCCGCGCGGGCGAGGGCGTCGGCGATGCGCCCGGGAGCCTCCCAGGGCACGTGCTGCAGGACGAGGACGGATCGCGCCATACCCCCATTCTGCCGAGGCTAGAGGGCGCGCACCGCCTCGAGCAGCGGCCCCGCGGCCTCCGCCAGGAACCGCTCCTGGTACTCGTCGCCGACCTGCACGAGGGCGATGTCGGTGAACCCGGCCTCGAGGTAGGGCCGCACCGCCTCGGCGAGGGTCGGGATGTCGGCTCCGCACGCGATCGCCTCGGCGGTCTGCTCGGGGGTCGCGTTCGCGGTCGCCTGCGCGAAGCTCAACGGCGTCGGCAGCTCGGAGTTGACGTTCCAGCCGAGCCCCGACCAGCGGAACTGCTCGTGCGCGACCCGCACGGCATCCTCGTCGGTCGGCGCCCAGCACACCGGCACCTGGCCGATCTTGCGCGATCCCGGCCCGTGCTCGGCGTCCCACTGCGCCACGAGCTCCCGATCGGGCTCGGTGGTCACCATGTGGTCGACGATCGAGCCCCAACGGTCGATGCCGGCATCCCCCGACACGGCCACGCCGATCTCGACCTCCGCCGGATCCCAGATGCGTGCCGAGTCGACGCGGAAGTACTCGCCCTCCCACGTGATGAGCTCCCCCGTGAGCAGCTGCTGGATGACCGTGATCGCCTCGAGCAGCATCTCCTGTCGCACGTGCACGCTCGGCCAGCCCTCCCCCACGACGTGCTCGTTGAGGTTCTCCCCCGATCCGAGATTGAGCTGGAACCGACCCTCGCTGAGGAGCTGGAGCGTCGCGGCCTGCTGCGCGACGACCGCCGGGTGGTAGCGCACCGTCGGACACGTGACGTAGGTCATGAGCTCCATCCGCTCCGTCGCCTGCGCGACGGCGCCGAGCGTCACCCAGGCATTCGGCGAATGCCCCTGCTCGCTCAGCCACGGCGAGAAGTGATCGCTCGACACGGCGAAGTCGAACCCGATCCGCTCGGCCCCCTTCGCGTACTCGACGAGCGCCCGCGGGCCGCTCTGCTCGGTCATGAGGGTGTAGCCGAAGTTCGTCATGCTCTATGGGATGCCGAAGGGTCGCCTTCCGTCACGGCCTTGACGGCCCCGTGGGTCGAGTGCCGCGCAGCGGTGTATCGAGACCCGAGAGCTCGCACGTGACGAAGCCCCGGGATGCGTCCGGCTAGACTCGGGACGCACCTTCGGGGCGGTAGCTCAATGGTAGAGCCTCAGTCTTCCAAACTGATTACGCGGGTTCGATTCCCGTCCGCCCCTCCAAAAGCTCCATACTGGAACACGCAGCATCGCTGGTTTTACCTGGACTCCGCCCACTCGCTACCGAGGGGCGGTTTTCGTTACGGCCTTCGAGCAGACTGGCGAAGGGCTCGGCCAGCTTGCCGCGCACTTCCGGCTCGCTGTCCCGCACTGTCACCACGATGCGGCGGAAGAACGCCGCGTTGAACAGCTTCCGCACGGCGTCGGGCGCTGAGCGGTAGGCATCGAAGCAGTCCCGTGCCAGTAACAGCGCAGCAGAGAGCCGCACCTGCACTTCTTCGATCTTGGCCGTCGACGCCGCGAGGCGATCATTGAGTTGCGCTATCGGTCGGCACGGAAAGCTCACCGAACACCACGGAGGCATCCACACCGTCTCGATGGGCGCGAGGCTTTATGTGCCAGCCTTGGGAAGGTTCCTGGAGGTCGACCCTATCGAGGGCGGAGTTACCAACGCGTATGATTTCCCAGGGGATCCGATCAACAGGTACGACCTGTCAGGGAATTGTTCTTGGGATCCGGGCTGCGGGGCCGTAAATGGTTCCGGTTCGGCGGCAAATTGCGTTAGTTGGACCGGCTATACCGATTGCACCTTCACTCCGCTCACAGAAGGCGAGCAGATAGCGGCGGAGATTACTCTCACCGTTTTGATCGCTATTGCTACGCGAGGTGGAGGGGCCAATGCGGCGATCAGCTTCGGATCATTCCGAGCGACCGGGGCCCAAACCCTGATCAGAGTTAGCCCGGAAGTGGGCGCCAGCGCTACGACCTCGCGACTGATCGGATATGAGTCGCGATTGTTTGGCTCGGCCAACGTTGGTTCTAGGGCAGGATTGCTCAACAATCCGGTGGGGCCGTTTCGCGTAGGTTGGTCGACGATCAACCGATCGATCACTGGAACTACTACCCAAAGCATCTTCCGCATCGGTATCGGGCCGCCTAAGATCGGAGACCACTACAACCTCTTCTATGGCCGGAGCCTGTATGCGAAGTAGTACTGGAACCCTACTTCGCCGTTTCGAAGGGCTCTTGGCGGATGCGGAGCCGTATGTTGAGTATGACAAGCAAGTACTGCAAGCATCGGCGGGAAGGGAAATAGTCGAATTACAAATTGAACGCAAAGAATCGATCGGTTCAGGTACGATTGGTATTGACATCGGCGCCGTTGAATGCCAGATCTCTCTGTTCGGCTTTGGCCCTTTCGATTTCGCGGTGCGAGATCAATACGCGAATAATAGCGAGGATCCCGTCGACCTGGTGGGCGCCGCCTTATATGGTGGCCTGATCGGTGCGAGCAGAGGTCGGTTCCGTTATCTCCTGGTCGGTGACTTCGCTAAGGGCACTTCGATAGGTTCGCCGAACTGGCGCCTGGACACCGGGCTTGCATATCCACCCATGGCTCCGGCAATACAGGGGACCAATTTTGGCACGCACTTGCTCAGGCGCCCATAGTGCGGGCGCCAGCGATGGTTTGGTTGGGCACCCCAAGCGCTATGTTGCCCCGAACTCTTGATAAACGAACCGGCAAGGATATCCGCGAGGTTCATCAAGTTTGTGGCCATTGACCAGCAGCTGGTCACCCGAGGCGAGAGGACACGACACAAACATGAGGAAGGAGACGATCTCCAAGCGCGCTGCGCGTGCGGCGTGCATCGTCCTCACCGTCGGAGTCATCCTGGGACTCACGGGGTGCACGCCGCGCCACGACGTCTCCTTTGGCTACATCGACGGCGAGTTGCTCTTCGTGGCGTGCACGCCGATGGAGGCTGAGCAAGTCCACGTGCGCGTCCGTCATGGAGACGACAACTGGGAGGTCCTCTGGATCGCGGAGGGCGAAGTCAAAGCGGGCAGGGCCGACGAGATCGCCGTTCTGACGCCGGACCCGAACTTGACGCTGATCGAGCACCACCCCGAGCGGTGGGAGGGGGCCACCCGGGTGTCCGTCGAGTTGTTCCCGATCACCGGCCTTGGCGAGTTGGGCGACCCGGTCGGCGCGAACGTCGCTGCTTCTGCCATTCCCCGGTCGACGTGGCTGAGAGCGGATGGCCACGTCAGCGAATCGCCATGCAACGAATAGGTGGCAGGCCCTCGATCGGCGCGCATGGCGCAAAGCGACTGAAGTGGTGATGTCGGGCGTCGGCGGAGAATGACAGCAAACTTGCGTAAGGCGTCGAATCGAACCTTCGGAGGAAGTCGACCGATATGAAACCCTCTCGCCCTGGGCATCGATTCTTACTGAGCACGACCATTGCCCTGGTAGGGGGCGTCATTATCTCAATAGCGACGCTCCTCGAATGGCGCGGAGGTCAGTGGGTCAATCAGCCCAGCGGTCGCGGCATTGCCGCATTCACAGTTGTCTGGGCGCTGATCGCGAGCTTGGTTTCTGGGGCCATCGCTTCATTTCCTAGTTGGTTGGTCGAGCGCACCGCTTCCGATGCCGGCCGTACATCGCGCGGCGTACTCGCGAGGGCGATTCTCGCTCGAAGCCTTGCGCTCCTCCTTGTTGGGCTGGGCTTGGTCACATTGCACGGCGGGGCCGTGTCCCTTCTATTCGTGCTCGTAGCGACTGGATGGCTCGCCGCGACGGCCACTATCGACTATCTAGCGTTGGCCAGGCACTGGTAGCCCGAAGACCTCGACGAGAAGCAGTCCATCGGGTCTCGTAGTCGGCTGACGTACCCGAACTCGCCCTTCCCTGACCGGAGTCGGGAGGCGCAGGTGTCGATCAGTACGCAGATATCGCCGCATGGACAGTGAGACGATGCGACGCCGTGCACCCGGGTAGGGGCAACGAGATCGCCGATCTGATGCCGGACCGGACCTGACTCGATCGAGCACTCCCGAGTGCGATGTCCGGAATCGGCCTCGGCGGAGGGTGCGCGACTCCGTTCGCGTATCGGGTTCAACGTCTTGATCGGGGCTGACCGAGTCGCTGCTTCCACGTGCGAGATATCTCGACTTCACGTGTCCCCGATCGGCTACCGGTCGCGCATACCGATCATTGCGTTCGTTGTCGACGACGGGCTCGTCAGGTCGATGTACTCGCACAAGTGGGATTTGAGTTGATCGACGCGCTCCCCGGCCGGAACCGCCGACCGGCGGGGTCACGGCGCGAGGCCACCCGCGTGGTCCGGCACGAACCGCTGCGACTCCTCAGGTGGTCGCACGTAGTCGACCGCCTCGGGGCGCTTCGGCAGCTTCACCTTCTCGGGCGACGTCTTCTCCCACGGCACCTGCGACAGCAGATGATGGATGACGTTGAGCCGCGCCGCGCGCTTGTCGTCGGAGTCGATCGTCCACCACGGCGCGTGCTCGGAGTCGGTCGCGGCGATCATGTCGTCCTTCGCGCGGGAGTAGTCCTCCCACCGGGTGATCGACTCGAGGTCGGTCGGCGAGAGCTTCCACCGTCGCACGGGATCATCCAGCCTGCGCTTGAACCTCCGCTGCTGCTCCTTGTCCGACACCGAGAACCAGTACTTGATCAGCAGGATGCCGTCCTCGACGAGCAGCTTCTCGACGACGGGCGCCTGTTGCAGGAAGCGCTCGTACTCCTCGTCGGTGCAGTAGCCCATGACCCGCTCGACGCCCGCGCGGTTGTACCAGGAGCGGTCGAAGAGCACGAGCTCCCCCGAGGTCGGCAGGTGCGCGAGGTGGCGCTGGAAGTACCACTGGCCCTTCTCGCGCTCGCTCGGAACCGGCAGGGCGACCACCCGGGCGGAGCGCGGGTTGAGGTACTGGATGATGCGCTTGATCGCACCGCCCTTGCCCGCGGCATCCCGGCCCTCGAAGATCACGACGACCCGGGCGCCCGAGGCGAGGATCCACTGCTGCATCTCGACGAGCTGCACCTGCAGGCGCGCCAGCTCCTCCTCGTACACGGCCTTCGCCAGACGGCGCCGTTCTCTGCGGGTCATCCGCTCACGGTAGGGGCGCGGCCCCGCGCGGTGCGGGGGCTTGCGCACGCGCGAAAACCGACCGAGGGATGCCGACCTCCTCCGCCAGGCGAATAGGAAGTTACCTTCCCATGGTCAAGCTGTGATTCGATGAGGCGAATCCGGACACGACCACACAGGGACGGACGATGTCGACGCACCACTCCTCCGACGGGATCTCCCGCCTCGGCGAGCTCCTGCGGTACGAGCAGACGCTCGGCCTGCCCGCGTCGGCGCTGCCGCCGCCGGTCGACCCGCGCCGCCGACGTCGACGTCGGCTGCGCACCGCGCTCATCGCGGGCGGAACGGCGCTCGTGCTCGCGGCCTCCGCGGGCGGCTACTCCGCCTGGACGCTCACCGCCCCCATCGGCACGGCGACCCTCGTCTCCGACGCGCCGATCGTGCCGGTCTCCGATCCGGTGCAGCTCGACCTGGGCAGCGACGCGGCCGCCGCGGCGGTCAGCCTCGTGAGCGGCGGCGCCGACTACCTGCCCGCCGAGGCGAGCGGCATGTGGGCGACCCTCGGCGGCGACGAGCCGCGGCCGATCGCGAGCGTGACGAAGCTCATCACGGCCCTGGTCATCCTCGACGCGAAGCCGCTCGCCGACGGCGAGGACGGTCCGACGATCACCTTCAGCCGCGCCGACCACGCGCTCTACGACAAGTACTACGTGCAGGGTGCGACGATCGCCGCGATGCCGACGGGCAGCTCGCTCTCGCAGCACGACGCGCTCGAGGCGATGCTGATCGTGTCGGCGTGCAACTACGCCGAGGCGGTGTCGAACTGGGCCTACGGGTCGCAGGGCGCCTTCCTCGGCGCCGCCCGGGCGTGGCTCGCCGCGAACGGCCTCACCGGCACGACGATCGTCGAGCCGACGGGGCTGGATGCCCGCAACACGAGCACGCCGACGGACCTCATCGCGCTCGGCAAGATCGCGCTGGCGAACCCGGTGATCGCGGAGATCGCCGCCATGCCGAGCCTCAACGTGCCGAACATCCCGCCGACGCTCGCGACCAACACTCTGCTCGGGGTCGACGGGGTCACCGGCCTCAAGACCGGCACTCTCGAGGGGACGGGCTCCAACCTGCTGTTCTCGGCCACCGTCGACGTCGGGCTCGTCGAGCCCCTCGTCGTCGTCGGCGTGTTCCTCGGCGGCTACACGCGCGAGTCGGTGAACCTCGACGTGCGCGGGCTGCTCGAGAGCATCCGCAGCGGCTTCCACCAGGTCGAGCTCGCGGCGGCGGGCGACAGGGTCGGCACCTACTCGACGCCGTGGGGCGAGTCCGCCGACGTCGTGCTCGGCGAGGGGGCGTCGCTGCTCACCTGGTCGGACACCCCGATCACCTCGACCTTCGATCTCGATCAGCTCACGTCGGCGTCGACGGGCGACGTCGTCGGCGAGATGACATGGGCGACCGGCGTCGACACGACGACGGTGCCGCTCGTGCTCGACGGCGACCTCGAGCCTCCGGATGCCTGGTGGCGGCTCACCCACCCCGCCGAGCTGGGCTAGCCGACGCGCCACATCCCGACGGGCGCGTAGCTCGAGTCGCTGCACTCGACATCGGGCACCGGCTGCGTCAGGTCGTAGTACCTCAGGTTGCCGCCCCAGTACCGCAGGATGCGGCCGAGCTCGGTCTCCGGGTCGCCGCTCAGCGCGGTCAGGTCGATCTCCATCATGAAGCGCATCCTTCGACGCTAGGGGCGCCCCGAGCCGCCGCCGTGTGACGGTTCCACGAATTCGACCGCGGCCGTCGTTGTGCGGATCGCACAATCACAGCGTCGCGAGCAGCCCCTCGACCCGGCTCCGGATGTCGTCGCGGATCGCCCGCACGGCGTCGATGCCCTGCCCGGCCGGGTCGTCGAGCTGCCAGTCCTCGTAGCGCTTGCCGGGGAAGATCGGGCAGGCATCGCCGCAGCCCATCGTGATGACGACGTCGGAGGCGCGCACGTCGTCCGTGGCGAGCAGCGCGGGCTGCTCGGCGGCGATGTCGATGCCCTCCTCCGCCATCGCGGCGACCGCGACGGGGTTGAGGGCGGATGCCGGCTCCGACCCGGCGGACAGCACGCGCACGCGGTCGCCGGCGAGGTGTCGCAGGTAGCCCGCGGCCATCTGCGAACGGCCGGCGTTGTGCACGCAGACGAAGAGCACGGTGGATGTCATGGGTCTCCAGTGTCGCGGAAGGAGCCCGGCCGCCCGTACGCGACGGCCGGACGGGTCAGCAGCAGATGCAGCCGCAGCAGTCGTCGTTCATGACAGCCTCCCTTCCATCGACATCCGTCGATGCAGCTACCGTGACGCATGCATCGATGGATGTCAATGTATGGGAGGATGTCCGCATGCCCGTCGCCGAGCTCATCCCGCTGACCGATCTCGCGTCGTGCTGCGCCCCGCTCACGAAGGCGCCCCTGTCGGCCGACAACGCCGAGAGCCTCGCCCGCTCGCTCAAGGCCCTCGCCGACCCGGCCCGGCTGCGCATCCTCTCGATGGTCGCCGCGCATGCCGACGGCGAGGCCTGCGTGTGCGACCTCACCGAGCCCCTCGACCTCGCGCAGCCCACCGTCTCGCACCACCTCAAGGTGCTGATGGATGCCGGCTTCCTCACCCGCGCGAAGCGCGGCACGTGGGCGTACTACCGTCTCGTGCCGGGGTCGCTCGACACGGTGTCGGCGCTGCTCTCCGGTGTCTGAGCGCCCCTAGGCTCGCGGCATGGAACCCGTCTCGCTCACCCTCGGCGGCCTCATCGGCCTCGTCGTCTTCATCGTCACGGTCGTGTCGATCGTGAAGAACCCGAACCATGGCGGCTTCGGCAAGTTCATCTGGATCCTCGTCGCGTTCTTCCTGAGCGTGATCGGGTCGATCCTCTGGCTGCTCTTCGGCCGCGGGCGCGTGCCGAAGCGCTGACGCGCGCCCCGCTGTCGCAGTCGCGCCCCGGAGTTCGCGAGCGCGTGCAACAAAGGTGAGCGCAAGGCTCAGCGCTGAAGCCAGGCGATCACGGCGAGCACGCGGCGGTGGTCGGTGCCCGAGTCCTCGAGCGCGAGCTTGCCGAAGATCGCCGTCACGTTCTTCTCGACGGCGCCGACCCCGATGAACAGCGCCTCGGCGATCGCCGCGTTCGTGCGCCCCTCCGCCATGAGCTGCAGCACCTCGCGCTCGCGCGGCGTGAGCGTCGCGAGCGGGTCGTGACGGCGCCCGATGAGCTGCGCGACCACCTCGGGATCGAGCACCGTGCCGCCGTCGGCGATGCGGTCGATCGCATCGACGAGCTCGTCGAGCGAGGCGACGCGGTCCTTCAGCAGATACCCGACGCCGCCGCTGCCCGAGCCGAGCAGCTCCTGCGCGTACGCGACCTCGACGTACTGGGAGAGCAGCAGGATGCCGGTGCGCGGCACGAGCGACCGCAGCCGGATGGCCGCCCGCACGCCCTCGTCGCGGAACGTCGGCGGCATCCGCACGTCGAGCACGGCGAGATCGGGAGCGAGAGCCTCGACCTCGGCGAGCAGCGCGTCGGCGTCGCCGAAGGAGCCGATCACCTCGTGCCCCGCCTCGACGAGCACCCGCACGAGCCCCTCGCGCAACAGCACCGAGTCGTCCGCCACCACCACGCGCAAACCCGTCACGTGACCCATCATTCCCCCTCCTCGAGACGTCGCGGGTGGAGTGCCGCCGCAGGCGGTGTATCGAAACCCGGCGTTCGACGTACCCGGTTTCGATACACCGTGCTCCGCAGGGCACTCAACCCGCGGAAGGCACCGGAAGGTGCGCCGTCACGACCGTCGGGCCGCCCTTCGGGCTCGACACGTCGAGGGTGCCGCCGAGGCCCAGCACGCGCTCCTGCAGCCCCGCGATCCCGTGACCCGCGACCGCCTTCGCGCCGCCTCGACCGTCGTCGGCCACCGTGATGTCGAGCCAGCCTTCGCGGGCGTCGATCCGCAGATCGATCGCCGAGCCGCCCGAGTGCTTCACGGCGTTCGTGAGCCCCTCCGCGGCGATGAAGTACGCGTTCCGCTCGAGCTCGGTCGGCAGCTCGGCGCCCTCCGGCAGCGACGACACGACCCGCACCGTGACGGCGCTGCGCACCGCGAGCGACTCGAGGGCTGCGACGAGACCGCGGTCGAGCAGGATCGGCGGCGCGAAGCCCCGCGACAGGGCGCGCAGCTCCTCGAGGGCATCCCGCGACTGCTGCCGCGCCTCCTCCAGCAGGCGGCGGGCGGCATCCGGGTCCGTCTCGAGCTGACGCTCGGCCGCGGCGATGTCCATCTGCAGCCGCACGAGCCGCTGCTGAGGACCGTCGTGGATGTCGCGCTCGAGCCGGCGCAGCGCCGTGCCCTCCGCCGCGACCGCCGCCGTGCGCGACTCGGTGAGCGTCGCCACCTCCTGCTGCAGCGCATCCGTGCGGAACGCGCCGAGCATCCCGCGGGCGACACCCCAGTGCATCCAGGTCAGGCCGCGCAGCACGAGCGGCAGGAGGGCCGCGAAGACGAGGCCGAGCACGAACTGCAGCACGATGTCGCCGACGATCCCGTTCGCGAGCACGACGCCGAAGAGCCGATCGGCGAGGAACGACGAGAGGAACCAGTCGCGGTCGTCCGGGATGAAGCCGTACCAGATCCACGACGTCAGCCCGCCGAGCGCGATCGACGTCCAGGTGACCGCGATCGTGAAGGAGACCGTCGAGATGATGAACGACACGAACGTCGCCCACACCGAGTAGAGCCAGTAGTGCCCGTTGCCGAAGAGCGAGCGCACCCAGGGCAGGAACCCGGTGCCCGACTCGCGGTCGCGCCAGTCGGGGCGGCGGATGGCGGGACGCCCGATCCACCTCAGCAGGAGGAGCTCGAGGGTGCCGCCGAACCGCGACACGTAGAACAGCGCGACGAGGAACACGAGCCCGAGGAAGAACGTCGCGATCGTGCCCGCCGCCGCCGAGAAGAGCCCGATCGCGACGCCGAACAGCACCGACGCGATCGGGAACCCGATGATCAGGAACAGCAGATCCTTCGGGGCGCCCGCCCAGAGCCGCCAGTAGCCGGCGACGGGTCGGGGGGCGGGGGTCACAGCGGTCATGGTCAGCTCCATTGTCTCGGGTGCCTGACCAGCCTCGCGAGCCGCGGGGCGCGACGGGATGGTGCCCGCATCCCGAACCATGTCGGGCTAACCCCCGTCCCCTCGCAGGTGAGGTGACACATAAATAGGCCAGCCTCAACTCGCTTGCGGAAGAAATCTCGCCGAGTACCGTTGAATCAGACAGCTCACAAGGGAGATTCAGACATGACTGACGTGAAGACAGTTCCCACCAGCGCCATCGACCCCGACGTCACCGCGGGAGTGGCCCAGTTCCTCGAGCCCGTCGTGATCGACCTCGAGGCGATGGTCGTCAACGTGAAGCAGGCCCACTGGCACGTGCGCGGCGCCAACTTCCAGGCCATCCACGAGCTCCTCGACGCGGTCGTCGAGCACGTGCAGGACTACGCCGACACCGCCGCCGAGCGCGTCGTCGCCCTCGGCCTGCCGATCGACGCCCGCGTCGCCACCGTCGCCGCGAAGACCACCGTGCCGCCGCTCAGCGCCGGATTCCAGCAGTCCGACACGACCGTCGCGGAAGTCATCGCCGGCATCGACGCGACCCTCAAGACCGTGCGCGTCGCCATCGACGAGCTCGACGAGCTCGACCCGGCGTCGCAGGACATCGCCATCGAGATCGCTCGGGGGCTCGAGAAGGATCGTTGGTTCTTGTTCGCGCACATCGCGACCAAGTAACTCTGCTGCGCAACGGGCTGGATGCCTTGCGCGAGTGAAGAGAGCGGGGACCCCTACCCCGATTCACGCGCGCAAGGCATCCAGCCCGTCGCTGCGTTGCTCGGACGGACGTGGTCTCACAGCTCGCGGGTTGAGTGCCGCGCGCAGCGCGGTGTATCGAAACCCGCCCCGGTTACGAGCCGTACGGGCCGTGAGTCCACGTGCCCGCGACCATCGTCGCGTGCACGGGCATGTCGCGGAGGCGGGCGGGGTCGAGGGGGTCGGCGTCGACGATGACGAGGTCGCCCGGGAGGTCGTGCGCCGTCGCCCGCAGGGCTTCGAGCGGCGTGAGCGCCTGCTCCGGATGCCACGGGTCGCGCCCGTCGCGGGAGCGCGTGACGGCGGCGGCCATCGTGATCCACGGGTCGAGCGGCGCGACGGGGGCGTCGGAGCCGAGGGCGAGCTCGACGCCGGCGTCGAGGAGCGACCGCAGCGCGAACGACCGCCCGGTGCGTCCCGCCCAGTAGTGGTCGGCGACATCCCGGTCGTCCATCGCGTGCTCGGGCTGCACCGACGCGATCACGTCGAGCGCGGCGAGGCGCGGGACGTCCTCGTCGCGGATGAGCTGCACGTGCTCCATCACCCCGGGAACGCCGAGCGCCTCGAACACCTCGATGGCCTCGGTGACGGCCCGGTCGCCGATGGCGTGGATGTCGGGGTGGAGCCCGCGCGCGACGCCCTCCCGCGCCGCGGCGAGCAGCTCGCCGGGCGCATACGACGGCAGCCCCGCCCCGGTCGTGCCGGGATAGTCGTCCCAGCACCACGCGGTGCGGGTGTTGAGGGAGCCGTCGGTGAACAGCTTGTACGGCCCCGTCTCGAGCAGCGGCGAGTCCGACTCCGGCAGCGGCCACGTCTGGTGCGGGTACGCGACCGCGCGCACGCGCAGCCCGCGGAACCCGGACGCGAAACGGCGGGCCCACGCCCCAGGCGCGTCGTCCATCTCGAAGTCGCGGATGCCGGTCACCCCGCGGGAGGCGGCGAGCGCCGCTCCCTCGATCGCCCACGCGTCGAGCACGTCGGCGGGCACCTCGGTGATGCGCCGCGTCGCGTCGAACGCCGGCTGCTCCCGCAGGAACCAGTCGGTGGCCGGCAGCCCGAGGAACCGCGTCGCCGCGGCGTTCAGCCACAGCGTGTGCACGTCGGCGGACAGGAGCGCGACGGGGAGGTCGCCGAACTCGAGCAGCTCGAGGCTCGGCTCATCCCGCCACAGCCCGTCGCGGAATCCCGACGCGAGATGCACCACACCCGGCTCCGGCGGATTCTCGGCGAGATGCTCGCGCACGAGCACGGCCGCGTGCGCCGCCGACGTCGCCCCCGCGAGATCCAGCCGCCGCGACGCCATCGCCCACTGCCCGTAGTGCACGTGGCGGTCCCACAGCCCCGGGAGCACCCAGCGCCCCTCGAGGTCGATGCCCTCGGGGGTGATGTCCTCGGGGGTGATGTGCGTTTCTCCGGAGATTTCTATATCGGCCGGCTGCGGCATCCGGGAATTCAGCGCACCGGCTGCGGAACTCCGGAGAAACGAACCGGAACTCCGGAGAAACGGACGCAGGTCGCGGGCGTTACGCAGGATCACGAGAACCTCCGCATCTCTGCGGCGAGTGCCGCGTCGCGGTAGGGACCGTCGCCCTCGAGGGCGGTCATGATCGCCTCGCGCACCTCGGGACTCTTGTTCTGGGAGAGCTTCGCGCGGGCGTCGAAGCGCGTGACCCGCAGCCGCAGCCCGACCGTCCCCTTCGCGATGCGGCGGGCCTTCTGCTCGTCGAGGTCGAGCGAGACGGGTGTCGGCATCCTCTTCTCGAAGTGATCGACGAGCTCGCCGAGGACGCGGAAGTTCTCCTCGTCGCTCAGGATCTCGGGCACGCCGTAGAGGTGGGCGGTGACGTGGTTCCACGTCGGCACGAAGTCGCCCTCGGCGTACCAGTGGGGCGAGATGTAGCCGTGCGGGCCCTGCACGATCACGAGCACCTCGTGCTGCCCGAGCTCGTGCGCGACCTCGTCGGGGCGTCCGAAGTGCGACACGAGCGAGATCGAGTCGTCGCCGGTCTCCTCGAGCAGGGTCGCGTAGTGCGACGACACGAGTCCCGTCGACGCGGGTGAGACGTAGGTCATCCAGGGGTTGCGGCGGATGAGCCGCTTCACCTCGGCCGGATCCTCGAGGAGGTAGGTGGGGGTGTGTCTCACGTCTGATCCTTCGGGCACCAGTAGAGGTTGCGCCCGGCCATCTCGGCCATGGCGATCGGCGTGCCGCACAGCCGGCACGGCTCGCCCGTGCGGTGGTACACCCAGTGGCGGTCGTCGCGGGATGCCTTCGCCGCCGCGAGGTCGTCGCCCTCGAGTCCGTCGATCGTGAGCATCTGCCCCGTCTCGACGCCGATGGTCAGCAGGTGCACCCAGTCGCGCCACAGCTCGCGCACGAGCTCCTCCGGCAGCTCGCGACCGGGACGGTACGGATCGAGCCGCGCGCGGAACAGCAGCTCGGCGCGGTAGACGTTCCCGATGCCCGCGACGACCTCCTGGTCCATGAGCAGCAGGCCGATCGCGACGTTGCGCCGCCGCACGTTGGCGACGAAGCGCTCCTCGCCGTCGGGATCGACGAGCGGGTCGGGGCCGAGTCTCGCGATCGTCGCGTCGACCTCCTCGACGGTCTGCACCTCGCACGCGGTCGGTCCGCGCAGGTCGGCGACGGCGGTGGGCGTCAGCAGCCGCACCCGCACCTGCCCGACGGGCGCCGGCGGCCACTCGTCGAGCTCCTTCCCGAGCTGCTCCGACTCCGCCATGCGCAACCGGGTGCGGCGCGGGGCGCCGATCGACCACGGCGAGTCCTCGTTCGCGCCCACGACGCCCGTGCCGCGACCGCCGCGCTCGGCGGGCGACAGCGTGTCGACGACGATGTCGCCCGCGAAGTCCCAGGCGCCGTACATCCCCAGATGCACGCGCAGCCAGAGCGCGTGGTCGAACTCGAGGAACATCTGCTTGCCGACGGCCCGCGACTGCACGATGGCGTGGCCGTCGAGCGCCTCCGCGCCCGCCGCGAACCGGCCCTGCGGTGAGGACACCGCGACCGGCGGCCCGGTGAACGACCGCTCGAACTGGCGGGCGATCCGGTGGACGCTGTGTCCCTCGGGCATGGCTCAGACGATCTCGTGGCCGGAGATGCCGCCGGTGGTCTCGTACTCGGCGAGCTGCGCGATGCGCCGCGCGTGGCGTTCCTCGCCCGAGAACGGCGTGAGGATGAACGCGTCGATGAACCCCTTCACCTCGTCGAAGGAGTGCTGGCGGGCGCCGATCGCGATGACGTTGGCGGCGTTGTGCTCGCGCGCGAGTTCCGCCGTCGCGAGGCTCCAGACGAGCGCGGCGCGGATGCCGTGCACCTTGTTCGCGGCCATCTGCTCGCCGTTGCCCGACCCGCCGAAGACGATCCCGAGCGCCGGGACGCCGGCCTCCTCGTCGCGCACGACGGCCCGCGCCGCGTTGATGCAGAAGCTCGGGTAGTCGTCGAGCGGGTCGTACTCCTTCGGACCGTGGTCCACGACCTCGTAGCCCTGGGCGGCGAGGTGGTGCTGCAGATCTGTCGAGAACTCGAGGCCGGCGTGGTCGGTGCCCAGGTGGATGCGCATGGTCCCGCCAGTTTATTGACCCCCTTGCCCCGCGCGGAGGACGGGGGGAGAATCGCCCCAGACGGCGTCGGGGGGGGGGGCCGGGGCCCCCCCCC
>JAEWKY010000157.1 GCA_023457615.1 Actinomycetes bacterium
CTCGTCGTCTTCTCCCGGCCGTGTCGTCCCTCGGCGCGCCTCCGCGGATCGCTAGAGTCGGCGGCGACCGGCCCACCTCCGGGCCCGACTCGAGGAGACCCTCCGCATGACTACTCCCGCTCCCGCCCCCGCACCCGGCGCCGCCCCCGTCTCGGACGGCAAGACCCTCGGCATCGTCGGCCTCATCCTGGCCTTCGTCTTCTCGCTCGCGGGTCTCATCGTGAGCATCATCGCCCGCAACCAGTCGAAGCGCGCCGGGGTCTCGAACGGGCCCGCCACCGCGGGCATCATCATCAGCCTCATCGGCATCGTGGTCTACGTGATCGCGATCATCGCGATCGTGGCCGGCGGCGCCGCCCTGTTCGGCGGCCTCGCCCAGATCTGCGCCGAGTACGGCACGGGCGTCTGGGAGGTCGACGGCGTCACCTACACCTGCAGCTGAGCCGCCGTCGCGGCACGCGGATGCCGGATCGCCTCGCGCGGTCCGGCATCCGTCGTTCGCGGGGGTCGGCGACGCGTCCCTGCGGGCGTAGAGTGCTGCGATGAACCTCCCTGCGGTGCACGCCGCAGGACCGGATGGGGGAAGGGCCGGGGCGGCCGACGATGTCCGCCCCGGCTCGCACCCGGCGTCCGGAACCTCGCGTCGAGCAGCGCCGCGGTCGCGGGAGGAGGCGCCGTCGCACGTCGCGGCTAGCCTCGCCCCGATGCTGACGACCCGCTATGCGCCGCCCGAGCGGGTCTCGCTCGCGCACGTGCTCGCGCCGCTGCGGCAGGGTCGCACCGATCCGACCTTCCGCCGCGACGACGTCGGCTGGTGGCTCGCGCTCGGCACCCCGGCCGGCACCGCGACCCTCCGGCTGCGGGAGACCGCGGGCGCGATCGAGGCCGCCGCGTGGGGGTCGGGGGCCGAGCACGCCATCGCCGGAGTGCCCGAGCTGCTCGGTGCGCGCGACGACGCCGACGGATTCGACCCGTCGCGACACCCCGTCGTCGCGGCGCTGCATCATCGGTTCCCCGGCCTCCGGCTCACGCGGGCGGCGCGGGTCATGCCCTTCCTCGTGCCGACGGTGCTCGGGCAGAAGGTCACCGGCATCGAGCAGAAGCGCGCGTGGCGCGAACTCGTGGCTCGGCACGGCGCCCCCGCCCCCGGCCCGGCGCCGGCGGGACTGCGCGTCGCTCCGACGCCGGCCGTGTGGAAGCGGGTGCCGTCGTGGGAGTGGCACCGCGCGGGCGTCGGTCCCCAGCGCTCCGACACGGTCATGCGCGCGGTGGCGGTCGGCGACGCGCTCGAGCGCACGGCCGCCCTGGAGGCCGCGGAGGCATCCCGCCGGCTGCGCACGATCCCGGGCATCGGCGTCTGGACGGCGGCCGAGACGGTGCAGCGCTCGCACGGGTGCTCCGACTCGGTGAGCGTCGGCGACTTCCACGTGTCGAAGCGGGTCGGCTGGGCCCTCACGGGCGCGCGGGTCGACGACGACGGGATGCTCGAGCTGCTCGAGCCCTGGCGCGGCCACCGGCAGCGCGTGGTGCGGCTCATCGAGGCCGCGGGCATCGGCTACGAACGCCACGGGCCGCGCATGACGATCGTCGACAACCGACGGCGCTGATCCCGGGCGTGCGCTGTGCCCGGGCGACAGTGCGTTGCCGGGGGCGGGCGGGGTGCCGTTAGCGTGCGGGCATGGACTGGTTCCGTCGCTTCTCGCGGCTCGCCCGCATCCGTCTCGCCGCCCGGCGCCGCGCCCCGCTCGACTTCGGCGACGTGTCGATCGTGCACGACCGCGTGTGGTGGAGCGACATCGACGAGTTGCGGCACATGAACAACGGCGTGTACCTCTCGCTGCTCGACCACGCGCGACTCGACCTCCTGCTGCGCTCGCAGGGGTGGCAGCGGTTCCGCGCGGCGAAGGTCTACCCGGTCGTGACCTCGCAGACGGTGTCGTACCGCAAGTCGCTCGAGCTCGGGCAGCGGTTCCAGATCGAGACCCGCATCGCCGGCTACGACGACCGCGCGGTGTACATCGAGCAGCGCGTCGTCGCGCGGGGCGAGATCTACGCGCGCGCGTTCGTGCAGGGGCGGTTCCTGCGCGACGCGGGCGGCGTCGTGCCGATCGACGAGGTGGGTCGCCTCGTCGGGGTGGACACCGCCGAGCACCCCGCGCCGGCCTGGCTCACCGAGTGGTCGGAGCACGTGCGCCTGCCCTCGACCCGGGAGCCCGCCCCCTCCGAGTGGGACTGACGCGTCGCCTGCGGCGGCGCTGCTCACCCCGCGGGGGATTCGAGCACGGCCATCGCGGCGTTGTGACCGCCGAGGCCGCTCACCGCGCCACCACGCTGCGCCCCCGACGCGCAACGCAGGATGCGGTCGTGCCCGGTCGCGACGCCCCACCGCTGCGCCGGGGTGGCGAGCTCGTCGGAGTCCTCCGCGAACGGCCAGTCGAGCGGACCGTGGAAGATGTTGCCGCCCGGCATCCGCAGCGCGTGCTCGAGGTCGAGCGTCGTCTTCGTCTCGAGGCACGGCCGCCCCTCGCCGTCGGTGAGCACGAGGTCGGCGAGCGGCTCGCCGAGCACGGCGTCGAGCGAGCGCAGCACGGCGGCCTCGAACTCCGCGCGGCGGGCGTCGTTGTTCTCGGGGGTGACGAGCCGGTCGGGGGCGTGCAGCGCGAACACCGTGAGGCTCTGCGCGCCGGAGTCCCGCAGCTCGGGCGACAGGATGCTCGGGTCGGTGAGCGAGTGGCAGTAGATCTCGCACGGCATCGGGTCGGGCACTCGTCCCGCGACGGCCTCGTCGTACGCCGCGCCGAGCCGCGTCCAGCCCTCGTTCGCATGGAACGTGCCGCCGAAGGCCGCAGCCGGGTCGACCGAGGCGTCGCGCAGGCGGGGGAGGCGCTTCAGCAGGAGGTTGACCTTGACCTGCGCGCCCTCGGGCCGGGGGGCGGTCTCGCCGAGCAGCGCGGCGAACTCCGACGGCGCGATCCCGGTGAGCACGACATCGGCCGCGAGCCGGTGCTCGTCGTCGCGGCGGCGGTAGACGACCTCGCCGTCGGGCGTGACCGAGGTGACCTCGGCCCCGGGCACGAGATCCGCGCCGGCCTCGACGGCCGCGTGCCAGAGCGCCCCGCTCACCGCGCCCATGCCGCCGACCGGCACGTCCCAGTCGCCCGTGCCGCCGCCGATGACGTGGTACAGGAAGCAGCGGTTCGCGTCGAGGGAGGGGTCGACGTTGGGTGCGAAGGTGCCGATGAGCGCGTCGGTCGCGACGACGCCGCGCACGAGGTCGTCGGCGAACCGCTGCTCGATCGTCGCGCCGACCGGCTGCTCGATGAGCGCCTCCCAGAGCGCGTCGTCGCCGACCAGGCGCCGGGCCTCGGAGCGCGTGATCAGCGGCTCGGTCACGGTCGGGAAGAGCGCCCGCGCGAGCCGCGCGGTGCCGTCGTAGAACTCGCCCCACGCGGCGGCGTCGGCGGCGGCGCCGAGCGACGCGAAGGAGGCGGCGGTGCCGGCCGCGTCGCCCGTGTCGACGAGCAGCCCGCGCTCCGTGCCGGGGAGCGGCGTGTACGACGAGTACCGCCGTCGGGCGAGCCGGATGTCGAGGCCGAGGTCGCGGATGATGCGCTGCGGGAGGAGGCTCACGAGGTAGGAGTACCGCGACAGCCGCGCCGACACCCCCGGGAAGGCCTCCGCCGAGACGGCCGCGCCGCCGAAGCCCGGCAGTCGCTCGAGCACGACGACCGAGCGTCCGGCCGCCGCGAGGTACGCCGCCGCGGTGAGGGCGTTGTGCCCGCCGCCCACGATCGCGACGTCGACCCGCCGGGAGCCGCCCGCCGTCACGCCCGGCGCTCGGCCTTCGCGTCGAGCTCGCACGCCTCGGGGTTGAGCTTGTCGAGCACCCGCCGCGCGGCCTTGAGCAGCACGTCCTTCTCGGCGGGCTCGAGCTGCTCGATGAAGAGGTCGCGGATGGCCGCCGCGTGCTCGCGCATCGCCCCGAGGAGCGCGCGCTTGCCGTCGGTCTCGAGCGTCACCCACGTGCCGCGGCCGTCGGACTCGCACTCGACCCGCTTCACGAGCCCGCGGTTCTCCATGCGCGCCACCTGGTGCGAGACGCGGCTCTTCTCCCACGCGAGCAGCTCGCCGAGCTCGCCCGTGCGCAGCTGCTGCGAGGGCGCCTCGAAGAGGGCCAGCAGGATGCCGTAGTCGGCCTGCGAGAGGCCCGCGTCCCGCTGCAGCTGACGGTCGAGCTCGCGTCCGAGCTGCTCGCCCATCGAGCGGAAGGAGCGCCAGAGCTCCCAGTCCGCGGGCGACACCTCGGAGACCGTCGACATGTCACCCGATGCTAGTCGCGGTCCCCGGGCGCGTGTCGGGCGGCCCGAGGGGCGCACGAGCGACTCTGAGCGAAGCCTGGGCGTCGGCCGTTCCCCGCCTGGGGGTGAACCGTGACGTCCTATCCTCGAAGTCATGCCGGAATCTCCCGCCAGCGACCTTCCGTCGCGCGAGGAGGTCGAGCAGCTCGTCCGCCGCTGGGCCGAGGCCAGCCGGAGCGCCCCCCTCGACCGCGATGCGGCGCGCCTCGCCGAGCTGCTCCGCGATCCCCGCGGATTCGAGTTCGCGTTCGGGGTCGTCGACCGCGTGATCCGGCCCGACGACGACCTCGTCGCCGCCCGCAACCTCGAGCGCCTCTCGCGCCGGTTGCCGCAGTTCCTGCCGCGGCACCTGCGCGCGGCGGTCGTCGCGGGCGGCGGCTTCGGGGTCGTGCTGCCGAAGCCCGTCACTCCCGTCACGCGCGCCGTCTTCCGCCGGCTCGTGCGGCACCTCGTGCTCGACGCGTCGCCCAAGAGCCTCGGCAGGTCGCTCGCCGCGGTGCGCGCGCACGGTGCGCGGGTGCTGT
>JAEWKY010000158.1 GCA_023457615.1 Actinomycetes bacterium
CCCCCGGCCCCCGCCCCGCGCCCCGCCCCCCCCCCCCCCCCCCGCGGCCGTCTCGTTTTCGTCCGCAACGCGGTGAAGGGCTGATCATGGCTTCCGTCGATGTTCTGGATGCCGCGGGCAAGAAGACCGGATCGGTCGAGCTCCCCGCGAGCGTCTTCGACGTTCAGACGAACGTCCCGCTCATCCACCAGGTGGTGACCGCGCAGCTCGCGGCCGCGCGCCAGGGCACGCACAAGACCAAGGGTCGCGGCGAGGTCTCCGGCTCGGGTCGCAAGCCGTTCAAGCAGAAGGGCACCGGTCGCAGCCGTCAGGGCTCCGTCCGCGCTCCCGAGCACACCGGTGGTGGCGTCGTGCACGGGCCCGTGCCGCGCGACTACTCGCAGCGCACCCCCAAGAAGATGATCGCGGCGGCCCTCCTCGGGCTCCTGTCCGACCGCGCCCGCGGCGAGCGCCTCCACGTCGTGTCGGGCATCGGCGGCGACGCGCCGTCGACCAAGGCGGCCGTCGAGACCCTCTCGGCCCTCAACGGCGGCAACGGCGTGTCGAAGAACGTGCTCGTCGTGCTCGACCGCGCCGACGAGAACGCCTGGAAGAGCGTGCGCAACCTCAAGAGCCTGCACGTGCTCTTCGCCGACCAGCTGAACGCCTACGACGTGGTCGTCTCCGACGACGTCGTGTTCACGAAGGCCGCCTACGACTGGTTCGTCGCGGCCAAGACGAAGGAGACCGCGAAGTGAGCGGCTACAACAAGGACCCGCGCGACATCATCCTCGCGCCCGTCGTGAGCGAGAAGTCCTACGGGCTCATCGACGACGGCAAGTACACCTTCATCGTCGACCCGCGGTCGAACAAGACCGAGATCAAGCTCGCCATCGAGAAGATCTTCGGCGTCAAGGTCGCGAGCGTGAACACGCTCAACCGCACCGGCAAGACGCGTCGCACCCGCTTCGGCATGGGCAAGCGCAAGGACACCAAGCGCGCGATCGTCACCCTCAAGTCCGGCTCGATCGACATCTTCACGGCTGTCGGCTAAGCGCGAAGGACACAGGAGAACAGACATGGCCATTCGCAAGTACAAGCCGACGACCCCCGGTCGCCGCGGTTCGAGCGTCGCCGACTTCGCCGAGATCACCCGGTCGACGCCGGAGAAGTCGCTGCTCAAGCCGCTGCCGAAGACCGGTGGCCGCAACAACCAGGGACGCATCACGACCCGCCACATCGGTGGTGGTCACAAGCGCCAGTACCGCCTGATCGACTTCAAGCGCAACGACAAGGACGGCGTCAACGCCAAGGTCGCGCACATCGAGTACGACCCGAACCGCACGGCGCGCATCGCGCTGCTGCACTTCGTGGACGGCACGAAGCGCTACATCCTCGCGCCGGCGAAGCTCAACCAGGGCGACATCGTCGAGTCGGGTCCGACGGCGGACATCAAGCCGGGCAACAACCTCCCGCTCAAGAACATCCCCGTGGGTACCGTCATCCACGCCATCGAGCTCCGCCCGGGCGGCGGCGCGAAGATGGCTCGCACGGCCGGCGCCTCGGTGCGTCTCGTCGCGAAGGACGGCCCCTACGCCCAGCTGCGTCTGCCGAGCGGCGAGATCCGCAACGTCGACGTGCGCTGCCGCGCGACGATCGGCGAGGTCGGCAACGCCGAGCAGTCGAACATCAACTGGGGCAAGGCCGGCCGCATGCGCTGGAAGGGCGTCCGCCCGACCGTGCGCGGTGTCGCCATGAACCCGATCGACCACCCGCACGGTGGTGGCGAGGGCAAGACGTCCGGTGGACGTCACCCCGTCAGCCCGTGGGGTCAGAAGGAAGGCCGCACGCGCAAGCGCGACCTCCCCAGCGACAAGCTCATCGTCCGCCGCCGTAACGTCGGCAAGAAGCGCAAGTAGGGATAGACCAGGATGCCGCGCAGTCTCAAGAAGGGCCCCTTCGTCGACGACCACCTGCTTCGCAAGGTGGTCACGCAGAACGAGGCCAACACCAAGAACGTGATCAAGACCTGGTCGCGCCGCTCGATGATCATCCCGGCCATGCTCGGGCACACCATCGCCGTGCACGACGGTCGCAAGCACATCCCCGTCTTCGTGACGGAGACCATGGTCGGGCACAAGCTCGGCGAGTTCGCGCCCACCCGCACCTTCCGTGGGCACGAGAAGGACGACAAGAAGGGACGGCGTCGCTGATGGTCACCGCTATCGCTCGCGTGAAGCACATCCGCGTCACGCCCATGAAGGCCCGTCGTGTCGTCGACCTCGTCCGCGGCAAGCAGGCCGCCGAGGCGCTCGCGATCCTCAAGTTCGCGCCGCAGTCGGCGAGCGAGCCGGTCTACAAGCTCGTCGCGTCCGCCATGGCGAACGCGCGGGTCAAGGCCGACGCGTCGAACTCGTTCCTCGACGAGCAGGACCTCGTGATCTCGCGGGCGTTCGTCGACGAGGGCACGACGCTCAAGCGCTTCCAGCCGCGCGCCCAGGGCCGTGCGTTCAAGATCCTCAAGCGCACGAGCCACATCACGATCGAGGTGGCGACCCCCGACGAGCTCGAGCTCGCCGCCCCGAAGCGTCGTTCGAGCACCTCCGCCAAGCCCGCGAAGAAGGAAGGGGCGAAGTAATCATGGGCCAGAAGGTCAACCCCTACGGCTTCCGCCTGGGCATCACCACCGACCACACGTCGCGCTGGTTCGCCGACTCGACCAAGCCGGGTCAGCGCTACGCCGACTACGTCGCGGAAGACGTCAAGATCCGCAACCTGCTCAAGACGAGCCTCGACCGCGCCGGTGTGGCGAAGATCGAGATCGAGCGCACCCGCGACCGCGTCCGCGTGGACATCCACACGGCCCGTCCGGGCATCGTGATCGGCCGCCGCGGCGCCGAGGCCGAGCGCATCCGCGCCGACCTGGAGAAGCTCACCAAGAAGCAGATCCAGCTCAACATCCTCGAGGTGAAGAACCCCGAGGCCGAGGCCCAGCTCGTCGCGCAGGGCATCGCCGAGCAGCTCTCCGCCCGTGTCGCGTTCCGTCGCGCCATGCGCAAGGGCCTGCAGGGCGCGCAGCGCGCCGGCGCCAAGGGCGTCCGCATCCAGGTCTCCGGCCGCCTCGGCGGTGCGGAGATGTCCCGCTCCGAGTTCTACCGCGAGGGCCGCGTGCCCCTGCACACGCTCCGCGCGAACATCGACTACGGCTTCTACGAGGCCCGCACGACGTTCGGCCGCATCGGCGTGAAGGTGTGGATCTACAAGGGCGACATCACCAACAAGGAACTCGCTCGCGAGCAGGCGGCCCAGAAGTCGTCGCGCCCCGAGCGTCGTGACGGTGGCCCGCGCGGCCGCGGCCCCCGGGCCGACGCGCCGGCGACCGCAGGAGCCGAGGCGTAATCATGCTCATTCCCCGCAAGGTCAAGCACCGCAAGCAGCACCACCCCGGTCGGGATGGCGCGGCGACCGGTGGCACGAAGGTCACCTTCGGCGAGTTCGGCATCCAGGCCACCTCGCCCGCGTACGTGACGAACCGCCAGATCGAGTCGGCGCGTATCGCGATGACCCGTCACATCAAGCGTGGCGGCAAGGTCTGGATCAACATCTACCCCGACCGTCCGCTCACGAAGAAGCCCGCCGAGACCCGCATGGGTTCCGGCAAGGGCTCGCCGGAGTGGTGGGTCGCCAACGTCAAGCCGGGCCGGGTGCTCTTCGAGGTCGCCGGCGTCCCCGAGCAGCTCGCTCGGGAGGCGCTCCTGCGTGCGATCCACAAGCTGCCGCTCAAGGCCCGCATCATCAAGCGCGAGGAGGGTGACGCCTGATGGCCGTCGGATCCAAGGAGCTCGCCCCGGCTGAGCTCGACACGTTCGAGAACGACCGTCTCATCGACGAGCTGAAGAAGGCCAAGGAGGAGCTGTTCAACCTGCGCTTCCAGTCGGCCACCGGGCAGCTCGAGAGCCACGGGCGTCTGCGCGCCGTCAAGCGCGACATCGCCCGGATCTACACCGTGATCCGCGAGCGCGAGCTCGGCATCCGTGCCACGCCCGCCCCGCTCGAGGTGCCCGCCAAGGGCGCCAAGAAGTCGACCAAGAAGTCGGATGCCGCGTCGGATGACGCCGCGGCCCCCGCCGACGAGGTCGAGACCGAGGAGAAGAACTGATGGCCGAGGCCAAGGCCGCGGAGCCCAAGAAGGCTCCCGCGAAGAAGCCGGCTGCCGCCGCTCCCGCCCAGACGGCGGGACACGAGTCCGCCGAGCACGACGTCCGCGACGTCAACGCCCGTGGTTACCGCAAGGTGCGCCGCGGCTACGTGACGAGCGACAAGATGGACAAGACGATCACCGTCGAGGTCGAGGACCGCGTCAAGCACCCCCTCTACGGCAAGGTCATCCGCCGCACCTCCAAGGTGAAGGCGCACGACGAGCAGAACACCGCCGGCATCGGCGACCTGGTCGTCATCGCGGAGACCCGGCCGCTGTCGGCGTCGAAGCGCTGGCGTCTCGTCGAGATCGCAGAGAAGGCGAAGTAACCCATGCTGCAGCAGGAATCCCGCGTCAAGGTCGCGGACAACACCGGCGCCAAGGAGCTGCTCGTCATCCGCGTGCTCGGGGGCTCCGGCCGTCGGTACGCCGGTCTCGGCGACACGGTCGTCGCGACCGTCAAGGACGCGATCCCGGGCGGCAACGTCAAGAAGGGCGACGTCGTCAAGGCGGTCGTCGTGCGCACGGTCAAGCAGACCCGTCGTCCGGATGGCTCGTACATCAAGTTCGACGAGAACGCGGCCGTCATCCTCAAGAACGACGGCGACCCCCGCGGCACCCGCATCTTCGGGCCCGTCGGGCGCGAGCTGCGCGACAAGAAGTTCATGAAGATCATCTCGCTGGCACCGGAGGTGCTGTAACCCATGGCGAACATCAAGAAGGGTGACCTCGTCCAGGTCATCTCGGGTCCGAGCCAGGCCCGCGGCGGAGCCCGCGGCAAGCAGGGCAAGGTGCTCGAGGTCCTGGCCGAGAAGGACAAGGTCATCGTCGAGGGCGTGAACTTCGTCACGAAGCACGTCAAGGTCGGTCAGACGCAGCGCGGCACCAAGACGGGCGGCATCGAGACCCAGGAGGCGCCGATCCACGTGTCGAACGTGCAGATCGTCGACCCGAAGACGAAGAAGCCGACCCGCGTCGGCCACCGCGTCGAGACGGTCGAGAAGAACGGCGTCAAGAAGAGCGTTCGCGTGCGTTACGCGAAGAAGTCCGGAGAGAAGCTGTAATGGCTACCGCAACTGCCGCGCAGGCTGGCACGGTGTCGAATGGCGCTGGCCAGCCCCGCCTCAAGCAGAAGTACCGCACCGACATCACGAAGGCGCTGACCGAGGAGTTCGGGTTCACGAACCCGCACCAGGTGCCGCGCGTCGTGAAGGTCGTCGTGAACACGGGTGTCGGCGAGGCCGCGCGCGACTCGAAGGTGATCGAGGGGGCCATCAAGGACCTCACGCTCATCACGGGCCAGAAGCCGCAGGTCACCAACGCCCGCAAGTCGATCGCGCAGTTCAAGCTGCGCGAGGGCATGCCGATCGGCGCCCACGTCACCCTCCGGGGCGACCGCGCGTGGGAGTTCCTCGACCGCCTCGTGACGCTCGCGCTGCCCCGCATCCGCGACTTCCGCGGACTGTCGGACACGCAGTTCGACGGCAACGGCAACTACACGTTCGGCGTGCAGGAGCAGTCGATCTTCCACGAGATCAACCAGGACCAGATCGACCGCGTCCGCGGCTTCGACATCACCGTGGTGACGACCGCGAAGAACGACGACGAGGGACGCGCCCTGCTGCGCCAGCTCGGCTTCCCGTTCCGCGCGGCCGACGCCCCGCAGTAATCCCGCTGCACCCCTCAACCAGGTCGGCTCGGGGTGGACCCCGACCGAAACCGATTGAACGAAAGAAGAACACACCATGACCATGACGGACCCTGTGGCCGACATGCTGACCCGTCTGCGGAACGCCAACCGTGCGTACCACGACCAGGTCTCGCTGCCCAGCAGCAAGCTCAAGACCCACATCGCCGAGATCCTCCAGAAGGAGGGCTACATCTCCGGCTGGAAGGTCGAGGACGCCCGCGTCGGCACGACGCTCACGATCGACCTGAAGTACGGGCCGAACCGCGAGCGCTCGATCGCCGGCATCAAGCGCGTCTCGAAGCCGGGCCTCCGCGTCTACGCGAAGTCGACCGAGATCCCGCACGTGCTCGGCGGACTCGGCGTCGCCATCCTGTCCACCTCCTCGGGGCTCCTCACCGACCGCGAGGCGACCAAGAAGGGCGTGGGTGGGGAAGTCCTCGCCTACGTGTGGTGACCTGAGATGTCGCGAATCGGACGCATGCCCATCGCCGTCCCGTCCGGGGTGACCGTCGAGATCGACGGCCGCGCCGTGAAGGTGAAGGGCCCCAAGGGCGAGCTGAGCCTCAACGTCGCCGCTCCCATCGAGGTCGCCCTCGAGGACGGCCAGGTGCTCGTGACGCGTCCCGACGACGAGCGCGCCTCGCGCTCGCTGCACGGGCTGACGCGCACGCTCATCTCCAACCAGATCATCGGCGTGACCGACGGCTACTCCAAGGGCCTCGAGATCGTCGGCACGGGTTACCGCGTGCAGGCGAAGGGCGCCTCGCTCGAGTTCGCCCTCGGCTACTCGCACCCGATCACGTTCGACCCGCCCGCCGGCATCTCGTTCGAGGTCGAGGGCAACACCAAGGTCACCGTCCGCGGCATCGACAAGCAGGCCGTGGGCGAGGTCGCCGCCAACATCCGCAAGCTGCGCAAGCCCGAGCCCTACAAGGGCAAGGGCGTCCGCTACGCGGGCGAGGTCGTGCGCCGCAAGGCCGGAAAGAGTGGGAAGTAATGGCTACCGTGAGCAAGTCCGCGCAGCGTTCGCGGCGGCACGCCCGCCTGCGCAAGCGCATCATCGGCTCGGCCGAGCGTCCGCGCCTCGTCGTGACCCGTTCCGCGCGTCACGTGTTCGTGCAGATCGTCGACGACGCCAAGGGGCACACGCTGGCCTTCGCCTCGACCCTCGAGGCCGACCTGCGCTCGTTCGACGGTGACAAGACCGCCAAGGCGAAGAAGGTCGGCGAGCTCCTCGCCGAGCGCGCCAAGAAGGCCGGGGTGGACGCCGTCGTGTTCGACCGCGGTGGAAACCGCTTCGCCGGTCGCGTTGCCGCGATCGCCGAAGGCGCCCGTGAAGGAGGGCTGAACCTGTGAGCGACGCAACCAACCAGGATGCGACCGAGACCGTCGAGACGGTGGCTTCTGTCGCCGGGGGTGCGGGTCTGGAGGCCCCGGAGGGCCAGGTCGTCGAGACCGCCGCCGGCACCGCGCCCAGCACGAACGAGCGCGAGGCCCGTCGCGGGTCGCGCGAGCGCCAGCCGCGCAACGACCGCAACTCGCGGGACCGTGGCGACAGCCAGTTCCTCGAGCGCGTCGTGACGATCAACCGCGTGTCGAAGGTCGTCAAGGGCGGCCGTCGCTTCAGCTTCACGGCGCTCGTCGTCGTGGGCGACGGCAACGGCATGGTCGGCGTCGGCTACGGCAAGGCCCGTGAGGTGCCGCTCGCGATCTCGAAGGGCGTCGAGGAGGCGAAGAAGAACTTCTTCCGCGTCCCGCGCTCGCAGAAGACGATCCCGCACCCCGTGCAGGGCGAGGCCGCGGCCGGTGTCGTGCTCCTCCGTCCGGCCGCCGCCGGTACCGGCGTCATCGCCGGTGGTCCGGTGCGCGCCGTGCTCGAGTGCGCCGGCATCCACGACGTGCTGAGCAAGTCGCTCGGCTCGTCGAACACCATCAACATCGTGCACGCGACCGTCGCGGCGCTCCAGCAGCTCGAAGAGCCGCGCGCCGTCGCCGCCCGTCGCGGGCTCGAGTTCGAGGACGTCGCCCCGGAGCGCCTCGTGCGCGCCGAGGCCGAGGCCCGTGAGGCCGCGAAGGCAGGTGCATGATGGCTGCTCGCCTGAAGGTGACCCAGACCAAGTCCGTCATCAGCGAGAAGCAGAACCAGCGGGACACGCTGCGGAGCCTGGGTCTCAAGCGCATCGGCGACGTCGTCGTGCGCGAGGACAACAAGCAGAACCGCGGCTACGTCCAGACGGTCGCGCACCTCGTGAAGGTCGAGGAGATTGACTAATGGCCGAAGAGACCGAGAAGAAGGCTCCCGCCAAGAAGGCCGCCGCCCCCCAGGCCGCGGCTGCGAAGGCGGCGCCCAAGGCCGCGGCTGACAAGCCGGCTGCCGAGAAGAAGGCTCCCGCGAAGGCTGCTGCCCCGAAGGCCGCCGCCGAGAAGAAGGATGCCGCGAAGCCCGCTGCGAAGGCTGCCCCCAAGGCCGCCGCCGCGAAGGACGACACCGCCGCCGCGTCGAGCACCTCGACGACGGCCGCGAAGTCGACCGCCGCGAAGTCCGCTGCGAAGCCGAAGAAGGACGCGGCTCCGTCGCGTCCGCAGATCCTCAAGGCCCACCACCTCCGTCCCGCCGCCGGCGCGAAGAAGGAGCGCACGCGCGTGGGTCGTGGTGAGGGCTCGAAGGGCAAGACCGCGGGTCGCGGCACCAAGGGCACGAAGGCGCGCTACCAGGTGCGCGTCGGGCTCGAGGGCGGCAACCTGAACTCCATCATGCGCGCGCCCAAGCTGCGCGGCTTCAAGAACCCGTTCCGGGTGGAGTACCAGGTCGTCAACCTCGACCGTCTCGCGGAGCTGTACCCGAGCGGCGGCGACGTCACGATCGGCGACCTCGTCGCCAAGGGCGCCGTCCGCAAGAACGAGAAGGTCAAGGTGCTCGGCACCGGCGACATCGCCGTCAAGCTGAACGTCTCCGTCGACAAGGTCTCGAGCTCCGCCGAGCAGAAGATCGTCGCGGCGGGCGGCTCCGTCAAGTAACCCGCTCTGAAGTTCAGGTAGCGTCATGGGGTGGTGGTCCTCTCGGGGCCACCACCCCGGCGCACCTGTCGGGATCGTTCGTTCCAGCATCCACCCCAGCGAGACTTAGGGAGGCGCGTCGTGTTCAGTGCCGTCGCACGGATCTTCCGCACCCCCGACCTGCGTCGGAAGATCGGCTTCACGCTCGCGATCGTCGCGATCTTCCGGCTCGGCTCCTTCATCCCGGCGCCGTTCGTCGACTTCGAGCGGGTGCAGGGATGCCTCACCTCGTCGAGCGCCGACGGCTCCTCCGGTCTCTACGACCTGGTGAACCTGTTCAGCGGCGGCGCGCTCCTGCAGCTGTCGATCTTCGCGCTCGGCATCATGCCGTACATCACGGCGTCGATCATCGTGCAGCTCCTCCGCGTGGTCATCCCGCACTTCGAGACCCTCTACAAGGAGGGCCAGTCGGGCCAGGCGAAGCTCACGCAGTACACGCGCTACCTCACGATCGCGCTCGGCGTGCTGCAGTCGACGACGCTCATCACGGTCGCCGCGAACGACCAGCTCCTCGGCACGAGCCCCGGCTGCACCGACCTGCTCGTCACCGAGCGGCCCGAGGCGATGGCGCTCATGATCATCACGATGACGGCCGGCACCGGCCTCATCATGTGGATGGGCGAGCTCATCACCGAGCGCGGCGTCGGCAACGGCATGTCGCTCCTCATCTTCACGTCGATCGTCTCGACCTTCCCGAGCTCGTTCTCGGGTCTCGCGACCAACCCGGAGGTCGGCATCGAGGGCCTCATCGGCGTGATCGCCGTCGGGGTGCTCATCATCGCGGCGGTCATCTTCGTCGAGCAGTCCCAGCGACGCATCCCGGTGCAGTACGCGAAGCGGATGGTGGGCCGGCGCACGTACGGCGGCAACAACACCTACATCCCGATCAAGGTCAACATGGCGGGCGTGGTGCCGGTCATCTTCGCCTCGTCGCTGCTGTACCTGCCGTCGCTCGTGGCGCAGTTCAACACGAGCACGACGGGCGTGAACGCCCCGTGGGTGCAGTGGATCCTCGACAACCTCACGTCGGCCGAGAGCCCGCTCTACGCGGCGCTCTACTTCCTGCTCATCGTCGGGTTCACCTACTTCTACGTCGCGATCACGTTCAACCCGGTCGAGGTCGCCGACAACATGAAGAAGTACGGCGGCTTCATCCCGGGCATCCGCGCGGGGCGTCCGACCGCCGAGTACCTCGACTACGTGCTCACCCGCGTCACGCTCCCGGGCTCGCTGTACCTCGGCCTCGTCGCGCTCATCCCGCTCATCGCGCTCGTCGCGCTGCGGGCCGACCAGAACTTCCCGTTCGGCGGCACGAGCATCCTGATCATGGTCGGCGTCGGGCTCGAGACGGTGAAGCAGATCGACTCGCAGCTGCAGCAGCGCCACTACGAGGGGCTCCTGCGATGACGGCGCGTCTGCTCATCGTGGGCCCGCCGGGTGCGGGCAAGGGCACGCAGGCCGCGCGCATCGCCGAGCGCTACGGCATCCCGACGATCTCGACGGGCGACATCTTCCGCAGCAACATCAAGAACGAGACCGAGCTCGGCAAGCAGGTCAAGGCGATCGTGGACGCCGGCGACTACGTGCCGGACTCGCTCACGAACGCCCTCGTGACCGATCGCCTCGCCGAGGCCGATGCCGCGGGCGGCTTCCTGCTCGACGGCTACCCGCGCACGCCCGATCAGGTGGCGTACCTCGACGACCTCCTCGGCTCGCACGGCCACGCGCTGGATGCCGTCATCCGGCTCGTCGCGGACGAGGACGAGGTCGTGCGCCGGCTGCGTCAGCGCGCGATCGAGCAGGGTCGCGTCGACGACTCGGAGGACGCGATCCGCCACCGCCAGGAGGTGTACCAGCGCGAGACCGCTCCGCTGCTCGACATCTTCCGGGCGCGCGGCTTCCTCATCGAGGTCGACGGCCTCGGCGCGATCGACGACGTGAGCGCGCGGATCTTCGCGGCCCTCACCGAGCGCGGCCTGGGCGCTGCCGCGTAACCGAGGACGCTCAGCCCTTCAGCCCGGTGCAGACCGAGGAGGGCTCCGATCGGCTCGTTCGAGTCGATCGGGGTAGGGG
>JAEWKY010000159.1 GCA_023457615.1 Actinomycetes bacterium
GGTCTCGTCTGCCGCAGCGGCTACCCGACCACCGGCACCTAGGTGCGCAGGATCGAGCCGCCCGCGCGCTTGCGCGACACGGCATCCACCGTCGCCGCGAGGATGAGCACGCCGCCCGTGACGGCGTAGTTGACGCCGGCCGGGAGGTTGAGCAGGCCGAGGCCGTTCGTGATGACGGCGATCACGAGCGCGCCGACGGCGGCGTGGATGAGCCGCCCCCGTCCGCCGAAGAGGCTCACGCCTCCGACGACCGCCGCCGCGACGCCCGAGAGCACGAGGTCGCGACCCATGGCCGCGTCGACGGCGCCGACCTTCGAGGCCGAGAAGAGTCCCGCGAGCACCGCGAGGCCCGAGGCGACGATGAAGGCCGTCCAGCGGATCAGCACGATCTTCACGCCCGCACGACGCGCCGCCTCGGCGTTGCCGCCGATCGCGTAGATGTAGCGGCCGTACTTCGTGCGGTCGAGCACGAAGGTGCCGAGCCACAGCACCGCGAGCACGATCGGCACCACGATCGGCACGCCCTCGACGACGTTGCCGCCGACGGCCTCGCCGTTGAGCATCGTGGGGGCCTGGCCGCGGTTGCGGTTGAGCAGGTACACCGCGACGCCGCCGACGACGGCGATCGCGGCGAGCTTCGCCCAGACGAGCGCGATCGTGCGGTTGGGCACGCCCGCGCGGTTGCGGCGACGGCGGTCCCAGAAGGCGGTCGCCGCCGACACGAGCAGGATGACCGCGAGCATCGTCCAGCCCGCCCACACCGGCAGGTTCCGGTTCTGGATCGCGATGATCTCCGGCACCTGCACGCGGATGGCGCCCGACTCGCCGATGACCACGAGCTGCACGCCCTGGAGCCCCAGGAACAGGCCGAGTGTCACGACGAAGGAGGGGATGCCGACTTGCGCGACGAAGAACCCGATGAACGTGCCGATCGCGAGGCCGATCGCGAAGGCGATGACGAGCGCGAGCACCCACGGCACCGAGAACCGCGAGATGAGCACGACGAAGATCGCCATCGACGTGCCCGCGGTGACGCCCGCCGAGAGGTCGATCTCGCCGAGCAGGATGACGAAGACGAGCGCCATGCCGAGCATGACGAGCGTCGCGGCCTGGGTGGCGAGGTTGGCGAAGTTGCGCTCCGTGAGGAAGAACTGGTTGCCGAGGATCACCTGGCTGAGGATCGTGAACAGGATGCTGAGCACGATGAAGCCGGCGACGGCCGGCAGCGCGCCCATCTCGCCGTGGCGCACCCGCTGCAGCCAGGCGTTGACCTGGTCGCGCAGCGTGCCCTCCTGTCCGCTGCCGATGAGGTCGTTGGACGACATGACGTGGCCCGTGGGCGTTCCGTCGTGCTGGGTGCTCATGCCTTGGTGCCCACTCCCTGAGTCGATTCCGGGGTCTTCGTCCCGGTGATGTAGCCGACGACGTCGTCGCGCGTCGTCGTCGGCGTCTCGAGCTCGGCGACCATCTGCCCGAGGTAGAGCACCGAGATGTAGTCGGCGACCTCGAACACGTCGGCGAGGTTGTGGCTGATGATGACGACCGCGACGCCCTGATCGGCGAGGCGGCGGACGAGGTTCAGCACCTGCTCCGTCTGGGCGACGCCGAGCGCGGCGGTCGGCTCGTCGAGGATGACGACGCGGGCCTTCTTGAGCACGGCGCGCGCGATCGCGACGGTCTGGCGCTGGCCGCCGGAGAGCGACGAGACCTTCTGCCGCACCGACTTCACGGTGCGCACGGAGAGCGAGCGGAGCGTGTCCGAGGCCTCCTTCTCCATGAGGCCCTCGTCGAAGGTGCCGAACGAGGTCTCCTCGCGACCGAGGAACATGTTCTGCACGATGTCGAGGTTGTCGGCGAGCGCGAGGTCCTGGTAGACGACCTCGATGCCGAGGCGCGAGGCATCGCGCGGGGTGTGCAGGTGCACCTCCTCGCCGTCGAACCGCACGCTGCCCGAGTCGTAGGGCTGCACGCCCGCGAGTCCCTTGATCAGGGTCGACTTGCCGGCGCCGTTGTCGCCGACGAGCGCGGTGACCTTGCCGGGGTACGCCTTGAGGTTCACCCCCTTGAGCACGCTCACGGGGCCGAAGCTCTTGACGACCCCCTCGAGTTCGATGATCGGCACATCCATGCCCTGGTTCCTTTCGACGTCGTTGTCGCGTGCAGTCAGTCTGGCGCGACGCCCCTCGCGGGGGAAGAGAGCGGGGCTCCGAACCGACCCGTACGGCCGGCTCGGAGCCCCTGGTACTTCAGGTGTTCAGCGGATCAGCTGATGCCGAACTCGGCGCACTTGGCGGCGACGTCGCCCGTGCACACCTCGGCCGCCGAGGCGTCGCCGGCGTCGATGACGTCCTTGACCTGCTCGGGGCGGGTGTAGATCGGGTCGACCGTGATGAACGGCGTGCCGTCCTCGAGCTCGAGGTCGGCGTCCGGGGTCTCGCCGTTCAGCAGGGCGATCGCGGTCTCGACCGCGGCCTCCGCCTCGAGCTTGACCGGCTTGTAGACCGTGGCCCACTGCTTGCCCAGGAGGACGTTCTGCAGACCGGCGATCGACGCGTCCTGACCCGAGACGGGAACGACGAGGTTGTTCTTGTCGAGGATCGTGATGACGCCCGCGGCGTTGGTGTCGTTGGCCGCCCAGACCGCGTCGACGACGCCGCCGTTCGCGGTCAGCGCCTGCTCGAAGTTGGTCGCCGACTTGTCGCCGTCCCAGACTCCCGGGGGCTCCGCCTTCGCGGTGATGCCGGCGGCCTCCATGACCTCGACAGCGCCCTCGCGGAACATGGCCGCGTTGCCGTCGGCCGCGTCACCGCCGATGTAGAAGACCGCGGCGGTGGCCGGGTCCTTGCCGGCGGCCTCGAGGCCCTCGACGACGGCCTGACCCTGCAGACGGCCGACCTCGACGTTGTCGAACGACACGTAGTAGTCGGCGCCCGAGATGGGACGGTCGTACGCGATGACCGGGATGCCCTCGCCCGACGCCTTCTCGGCGACCGCGGCGCCCGCGCCGTTGTAGTCGACGAGCAGCATCACGCCGCAGCCCTGCGAGAGCTGCTGGTCGGCGATCGTGGCGTACTTGTTGGTGTCGCCCTGCGCGTTCTGGATGTCGGTCTCGAAGCCGGCGGCCTTGAGTCCCTCCTCCAGGTACTTGCGGTCGAGCGTCTCCCAGCGCGGCGACGAGGCCGCGTCGGGAAGGATCACGCAGGCACGAGTGGCGTCGCCGCCCTCGCTGCCCGGGTCTCCGGTGGCACAGCCGGCCAGCGCGACGGCCGAGAGACCGGCGATCGCGACGACGGAGATCAATGAAGCACGCTTCACGGTTCTCCCCTTCTTCATCGAAGTGAGGTCAACCCCTCCTGGTACCCCGACGTCCTCGACGGGGCATGCCCATGTTCGCCGCTATTGGCTTCAAGTAGTGAAGGAATCGATCACGTTTCGATAACGTTCGAGTCCGAAACTTCCGTTCCGCGGGATCGAGGGGCCCGGAAGCGTTCAGGACGTGGAGGGATCGCCGGGCGCGACGGGGTCGCTGCGGAAGCCCACGAGCTTGTGCGTGCCGTCGCAGAACGGCTTGATCGCCGACACCCCGCACCGGCAGAGCGCGACCGTGCGGCGGTCGGGGTCGATCGGCGTGCCGTCCGGTCGCGAGAGCGTCACCGCGCCGCGCACGAGGAGCGGCCCGTCGGGGTACGGCGTGATGGTCGGGCCGGGGTCGCGGCTCATCGGGGCTCCAGCGGGACGCGCAGCGACGACTCCCCGCGCTCGAACGCGGCGAGCATGTCGTCGGCCGCCCAGCCGTCGACCGTGAACGACGCGGCGGCGCCGAACAGGATGTCGTCGAGCAGCTCGGGCTCGTCCTCGGCGAGCGACCCCGCGAGGTCGCGCGCCGCGATCTGCTCGTGCACGGCATCCGCCTCGACGTGCTCGTCGTAGTACCACGTGACGTCCTCGCCGAAGCCGAGGCGCCGCAGCCCGTCGCCGTAGAGCCGGCAGGGGATCGACGACGTCATCTCGTAGGCGGCGAGGTGGCCGACCGACGCCCCGCGCAGGCGGCGGTGCATCCCGAACATCGTCATGAGGTTGAACGACGCGAGCGTGATCGCGGGCACGTGCTCGACGTAGGCGCCGTAGGCGTCATCGAGCCCCACCCCGCGCAGGGTCTGCCGGTAGATCGTCTGGTGCATCCGCTCGGGACGTCCGCCGCCGTACTCGTCGGACTGGATCTCGACGAGCGCGACCTTCGCCCGGCCGGTGAGCCGCGCGATCGTCCACGAGTGCGCATCGGCCTCGCGGAGCGTGTAGACGCTGCGCTGCGCGAGGAACTCGCGGGCCTGCTCGAGCGTCGCGGTGCGCGCGATGAAGCGCGAGAGGCTCGGACCGGGGGTCGGCGCCGTGAACTCGAAGAGCCGGGCCGCGACGGCGTCGGCGGTGGGCTCGGGGCGCTCCGGCACCGCGACGACGGCGCGCACGGCGGCCTCGAACGCGGACTCGAGGAGGCCGCGGGCGCGCAGCACGTCGGGCTCCCACTCCCACTCGGCGCCGAGCTGCGGCAGCGAGCCGTAGGCGACGGCGTAGAGCGCGAAGAGCGACAGCTGGATGTCCTCGTCCCGCACGAGATCCGCGCCCTCGACCCGTCCGACCGCGGTTCGGGCGAGGTCGGGCAGCTCGGCGGCGTCGGGCGACGCGCCCGTCAGCACGTCGAGGACGGCGGCGCCGAGCGGGCCGCGGGAGGTGAAGGGGAGGTCGGTGCGGAGGTCGAGCGCGACGGGGGGCAACGGTGCTTCTTTCGGTGGAGCGGCGCGGAACGGTCTCAGCCTGGCAACGGCGGACGATTCGCGCGCACCCCTTGCGCGCGCCGAGCGCCCGCCGATAATGCCGTCACGCGGGCTCGGAGCCGCCCGGGCGGGGAACCCGCGTGAACGACGAGACGGGATGCCGGTCGGTGGCCCAGGCGACCGCGAAGTCGGGACTGCTGTGCGCCCAGCCGAGCCTTCCCGCGCGGTCGAGCACGAGCAGCCCCACGTCTCCGCCGACGCGCTCGAGCCGCGTGACGGCGCCGCCGGCGACGGTGGCGGGATCCGCATCGCGCAGGCGCTCGAGGCTCCAGGCGGCGAGCGTGGTGCGGGCGATGCGCTCGCCGTGGCCCGAGAGCACGACGGCGCCGATCTCGTCGTCCGCCGAGAATCCGGCGCCCGGCAGCGGGCTGTCGCCGACGCGCCCCGGCGGCATCCCGGAGAGCCCCCCGGGCGAGACGGCGGACGCGACGTGCCCGGCGGAGTCCCGGGCGACGCAGCCGACGGTGTCGTGGG
>JAEWKY010000160.1 GCA_023457615.1 Actinomycetes bacterium
GCATCCCGACGAGCTCGTCGAGGTGGCGGACGACGAGCGCGGCCCGGTCGCGGTGACCCGGCACGACGCTCGCGACGAGGCCCGTCGCCTCGTCGAGCAGCCGGCGCAGGGTGCGGCGCTCGAGGAGCGCGTCGGCGGCGGCCCGTCGGGGTCGGCGGACGGAGGACGGTCGCGGGAGGGTCGCGGTGGGCATGGCTCCGAAGCTACGCACGCGGATCCCGCCCCGAGACGCGCGTGCGGCGCGTGCAACAGCCGTGCAAGATGGCGCGCGATCGGCGCACGCGACCGGCGGATGCGCCGGTCAGCGCACGTGACCCGCGGCCTCCATCTGCCGCAGCTCCTTCTTGAGGTCGCCGAGCTCGTCGCGCAGCCGCGCCGCGAGCTCGAACTTGAGCTCCCCCGCCGCCTGCAGCATCTGCCCGTTGAGGTCGGCGATGAGGCTCTCGAGCTCGTGGGCGCCCGACGCGCCCAGCCCTTCGCGCCGGAGGTTCGGCGTGGGGCTGCGCCGACGGGAGCCGTCGGGGGTCGAGCGTCCGGCGAGCAGCTTCTCGGTGTCGGCGCCCTCGCGCGCGAGCACCTCGGTGATGTCGGCGATGCGCTTACGCAGGGCCTTCGGCTCGATGCCGTGCTCGGTGTTGTAGGCGATCTGCTTCTCGCGGCGGCGGTCGGTCTCCTCGATCGCCTTCGCCATCGAGTCGGTCATGTTGTCGGCGTACATGTGCACCTCGCCGGCGACGTTGCGCGCGGCGCGGCCGATCGTCTGGATGAGCGAGGTGCCCGACCGGAGGAAGCCCTCCTTGTCGGCGTCGAGGATCGCGACGAGCGACACCTCCGGCAGGTCGAGGCCCTCGCGGAGCAGGTTGATGCCGACGAGCACGTCGTAGACGCCCGCGCGCAGCTCGGTGAGCAGTTCGACGCGACGCAGCGTGTCGACGTCGGAGTGCAGGTAGCGCACGTTGACGCCGTGCTCGGCGAGGAACGCCGTGAGCTCCTCCGCCATCTTCTTCGTCAGAGTCGTCACGAGCACGCGCTCGTCGCGCTCGACGCGCAGTCGGATCTGCTCGAGCAGGTCGTCGATCTGGCCCTTGCTCGGCTTGACGACGATCCGCGGGTCGACGAGGCCGGTGGGGCGGATGATCTGCTCGACCGTGCCGTCCGCCATGCCGAGCTCGTACTTGCCGGGCGTCGCCGAGAGGTAGACCTTCTGGCCGACCCGATCGAGGAACTCCTCCCAGCGCAGCGGCCGGTTGTCGAGCGCGCTCGGCAGCCGGAACCCGTGCTCGACGAGCGTGCGCTTGCGGCTCGCGTCGCCCTCGTACATCGCGCCGATCTGCGGCACGGTGACGTGAGACTCGTCGATCACGACGAGGAAGTCGTCGGGGAAGTAGTCGAGCAGCGTGTTCGGCGGCTCGCCGGGCGCGCGCCCGTCGATGTGCCGCGAGTAGTTCTCGATGCCGTTGCAGAACCCGATCTGCTCCATCATCTCGATGTCGAACGCCGTGCGCATGCGCAGGCGCTGGGCCTCGAGCAGCTTGCCCTGCTTCTCGAACAGCTCGAGCTGCTCGGCGAGCTCGACCTTGATCGACGCGATCGCGCGGTGCATCGCCTCGGGGCTCGCCGCGTAATGGGTCGCCGGGAAGACGCTCACGGCATCCAGCTGACGCAGCACGTCGCCCGTCAGCGGGTGCAGCGAGTAGAGCGCCTCGATCTCGTCGCCGAACATCTCGACGCGGATCGCGTGCTCCTCGTAGACCGGGATGATCTCGATCGTGTCGCCGCGCACGCGGAACTTGCCGCGGCTGAAGTCGACGTCGTTGCGGTCGTACTGCATGTTGAGGAAGGAGCGCACGAGCCGGTCGCGCGAGATGCGGTCGCCGACCTGGAGCGAGACCATCGCGCCCAGATACTCCTCGGCGGCGCCGAGGCCGTAGATGCACGAGACGGTCGAGACGACGACGACGTCGCGCCGGCTCAGGAGCGAGTTGGTGGTCGAGTGGCGCAGGCGCTCGACCTCGGCGTTGATCGACGAGTCCTTCTCGATGAAGGTGTCGGTCTGCGGCACGTACGCCTCGGGCTGGTAGTAGTCGTAGTACGAGACGAAGTACTCGACGGCGTTGTTCGGCATGAGCTCGCGGAACTCGTTGGCGAGCTGGGCGGCGAGCGTCTTGTTGTGCGCGAGCACGATCGTCGGCCGCTGCACCTGCTCGATGAGCCACGCCGTGGTCGCGGACTTGCCCGTACCCGTGGCGCCGAGGAGCACGACATCCGTCTCGCCGGCGTTGATGCGCTGCGCGAGCTCCCTGATGGCCTGCGGCTGGTCTCCGCTGGGTGCGTACTCGCTGACGACCTCGAACGGTCGGACGGCGCGAGTGGGCTGCATCCCTCCAGGCTAGGCGGCGCCTCCGACACGCGCACGGAGGTTCTCCCAGAGCGCATCGCTCTGCGCGAGGGTCTCCTCGAGCGACCCGTCGGCGTCGATCACGACGTCCGCGATCGAGAACCGATCGGTGTCGGTGGCCTGCGAGTGGATGCGGTGCAGCGCCTCCTCGCGCGTCATGCCGCGCAGCTCCACCATGCGCGCGACGCGGGTCTCGGTGGCCGCGTGCACGACGACGACGAGGTCGAACTCGTCGTGACGCCCGGCCTCGACGAGCAACGGGATGTCGTAGACGACGATCGCGTCGGGGTCGGCCTCGCCCGCCGCGGCGAACAGCTCCCGCGACCGGGAGAGCACCGCCGGATGCGTGATGGCGTTGAGCCGCAGCCGGCCCTCGGGGTCGCTGAACACGATCGCGCCGAGCGCCGCGCGGTCGAGCGACCCGTCGGGGGCGATCACCTCCGGGCCGAAGGCCTCGGCGATCGCGGCGAGGGCGGGCTCCCCCGGCTCGACGACCTGCCGGGCGACCTGGTCGGCGTCCACGACGACCGCGCCGTGCTCGGCGAGGCGGCGGGCGACGGTCGACTTGCCGGACGCGATGCCGCCCGTCAGGGCCACGAGGAGCATGGTCGTTATCGTAGGGGCATGCTGGAGCTCCTCACCGGGACCGGGCTCGCCGCCGCCGCCGGGCTCAACGCGTACATCCCGCTGCTCGTCGTGGGGCTCTCGAGCCGCTTCCTCGACTGGGTCGACCTGCCGCCGGCGTGGGCGTGGCTGCAGAACGAGTGGGTGCTCGTCATCCTCGGCGTGCTGCTCGTCATCGAGATCGTCGCGGACAAGATCCCCGTCGTCGACACCGTCAACGACTGGCTCCAGACGATCGTCCGGCCGACCGCGGGCGGCATCCTCTTCGGCACCGGCACGGCCTCGGAGACTGTCGCCGTCACCGACCCCGCCTCGTTCTTCGCGAGCAACCAGTGGGTGCCGATCGTGATCGGCGTCGTGCTGAGCCTGCTCGTGCACACCGGGAAGACCCTCGCCCGGCCCGCCGCCAACGCGATGACGGCGGGGCTCGCCGCGCCCGCGCTGAGCGCCGCGGAGGACGTGTCCTCGGTCGTGCTGAGCATCCTCGCCCTGCTCTTCCCCGTGCTCGTCGTGATCGCGCTCGGCGGGGTCGTCGTGGGCCTCGTGACGCTCATCCGCCGCGCTCGTCGCAAGCGGCGGGAGCGGAAGGCGGCCGCCGCGATCCCCGTGCCGTCGCCACCCGACCCCGACCGGGTGCTCGACGGGAGCTAGGCGGTCCCGGCCGCCGGCGCGGGCCGGTAGCGCACGGCGGTCGCTCCCGAGGGGAGATCGCGGCGGTCGACGAGGTCGAGCCGCAGCGGCCGGCCGAGACCGGCGAGCAGCGTCGGACCGTGCCCCGCGACGACCGGATGCACGAGGAAGTCGTACTCGTCGATGAGGCCGCGCTCCGCGAGCGCCCGCGGCAGCGTGACCCCGCCGACCCACAGCCCTCCTCCGGGCTCGCTCTTGAGCCTCTCGACCGCCGCGGCCGGGTCGCCCGGGAGCAGCTCGGCGTTCCAGTCGACGGAGTCGAGGGTGCTCGACACGACGTACTTGCGGGCGCGGTCGATGGTCTCGGCGAACGGCACCTGCCAGTGCGCCATCCAGTCCGGCCAGACGCCCGTCGACGGCTTGCGCCACACGGAGCGCATCATCTCGTAGGTCACGCGGCCGAAGATGAGCGCGTCGGCCTGCTCGATCTGGGCCGTCCAGAAGGCCATCGAGTCGGCGTCGGGCGCGAGTCCGGCCTCGTGGTGCACGCTGCCGTCGAGCGAGACGTTGATCGCGTGGCGCAGCGGCCTCATGTCGGATCCTCCTGGTCGCGACGAAGGGCCCCGGATCGGAATCCGAGGCCCTTCGTACTACTACTGCTGCTTAGCCGTTGCTCGCGAGCTTCTCGCGGAGCGCGGCGAGCGACTCGTCGTCGGCGAGGGTGTTGCCCGACGAGCTGTCGCTCGAGAACGAGCTGCCCCCGGCCGACGAGCTCGAGCCCGACGGACCGAGGTCGGCCGCGGCCTCCTCGGCGGCGATGACGAGCACCTTGTGCTGCTCCCAGCGGGCCTGGGCCGCGGCGTACTCCTGCTCCCAGGTCTCGCGCTGGGCGTCGAAGCCCTCGAGCCACTCGCCCGACTCGGCGTCGAAGCCCTCGGGGAACTTGTAGTTGCCCTGCTCGTCGTACTCCGTGACCATGCCGTAGAGCGCCGCGAGGCCCGAGTCGAACTCGGTGTTGTGCGGGTCGACGGCCTCGTTGGCCTGCTTGAGCGACAGCGAGATGCGGCGACGCTCGAGGTCGATGTCGATGACCTTGACGAAGACCTCGTCGCCGACCGACACGACCTGCTCCGCGAGCTCGACGTGCTTGCTCGACAGCTCGGAGATGTGCACGAGACCCTCGATGCCCTCCGCGACGCGCACGAACGCACCGAACGGGACGAGCTTCGTGACCTTGCCGGGCGCGATCTGGCCGATCGCGTGCGTGCGGGCGAAGACCTGCCACGGGTCCTCCTGGGTCGCCTTGAGCGAGAGCGACACGCGCTCGCGCTCCATGTCGACCTCGAGGATCTCGACGGTGACCTCCTGGCCGACCTCGACGACCTCCGACGCGTGCTCGATGTGCTTCCACGAGAGCTCGGAGACGTGCACGAGGCCGTCCACGCCGCCGAGGTCGACGAACGCGCCGAAGTTGACGATCGAGGACACGACGCCCTTGCGGACCTGGCCCTTCTGGAGGTTGTTGAGGAACGTCGAGCGCGACTCCGACTGCGTCTGCTCGAGCAGCGCGCGGCGGCTCAGCACGACGTTGTTGCGGTTCTTGTCGAGCTCGAGGATCTTGGCCTCGATCTCCTGGTCGAGGTACGGCGTGAGGTCCCGCACGCGGCGCAGCTCGATGAGCGAGGCCGGGAGGAAGCCGCGGAGGCCGATGTCGACGATGAGGCCGCCCTTGACGACCTCGATGACCTTGCCGGTCACCACGCCATCCGTGTCCTTGATCTTCTCGACGTCGCCCCACGCGCGCTCGTACTGGGCGCGCTTCTTCGACAGGATGAGGCGGCCCTCCTTGTCCTCCTTCTGGAGAACGAGAGCCTCGACGCTGTCGCCGACGTTGACGACCTCGGACGGGTCGACGTCGTGCTTGATGGACAGCTCGCGGGAGGGGATGACGCCCTCGGTCTTGTAGCCGACGTCGAGGAGCACCTCGTCGCGGTCGATCTTCACCACGGTGCCCTCGATGAGGTCTCCGTCGTTGAAGAACTTGAGAGTCTTCTCGACCGCGGCCAGGAAGTCGTCAGCGGATCCGATGTCGTTGATCGCGATCTGCTTGGGGGCCGAAGCGGTCGTTGCGGTGGTCATGTAGTGGTTTCTCCGGATGTGGACACTCTGTTTGTCAGAGCACAGTCGGGCCCCTGGCGAGATGGTGCTGGGTGTGTTCGCCCGAGGCAGGCGGATAGGGCTCGCGTCAAACGCGACTCTCCAGCCTACCGCTTTCCGTCCTGCTGTGCCACGCGCTTCGCGGCCCGGCGCTTCAGAGCCTCGTGGATCGCGTAGACGAGCAGCGCGATCGCGGTGAACGCGCCGAAGCCGATCCCCCAGCGGATCGCGTCGTCGGGGTCGAGCTCGGACCAGGCCCCCGGCACGGTGAACAGCAGCAGCACGAACAGGGCGAGGCCGAGGGCGTACGCGACGACCCAGGCGAGCAGCCGCCAGCGCCGCAGCACGAAGCCGTCGAGGCCGAGGACGGGCAGGAACGCGAGCGGCATCGTCGCGATCGCCTCGATCGCGAGCGCGCTGAGCAGCTCGGTGCCGATCACGAGCGGCAGGTCGGTGGGCGCGGCGGCGGCGAGCGGGCTCAGGATGCCGTAGCCGGCCCAGGCGGCGACGCCCACGACGAGCGCGAACCCGGCGCTCACGAGGGCGAGCCGCCCCTTCGCGGCGGCGGGCAGCGAGTCCGCGATCACGAGGCCCGCCACGAGGCCGAAGATGATGCCGGGGTTGATGTCGAGCACGCGGCTGAGCACGACGCCGACGAGCAGGATGCCGAGCGAGCCCCAGCGGAAGGCGAGCGGCATCCGCTCCCCCGGCGCGATCCGGCGACCGGCGAGACGCACGACGAGCGACCCGACGCCGAGGAACAGCACGAAGGCCGCGAACGCCGTGAGCACGAGTCGCCACGACCCGAGGTTCGTCGCGAACGCCGACAGCGCCGGGACGAGAGACGCCGGATCGGCGAGGACCGTCGCGAACTCGGCCCCGAACGAGGGGTCGAGCGCCGCCGTGATGAAGGAGGCGACGATCAGACCGACCACGAGCAGCAGCCGCCGCGCCACGGGCCGGTTCTCGATGCGCTCCCGCACGCGCGCGGCACGGGCGCCGGCGACGGCGTCGTAGCGGTCGGAGACGACGCGCGAGAGCAGGAAGGCCGGATAGCCGAGCACGAGGACGAGCACGAGGACGCCGGCCGCGAGGATGCCCGCCTGCTCGAGCGTCGGGATCGCCTCGACCGGCTGCTTGAGCCCGCTCAGCACGGAGGGTCGCGCGAGCCCGGCGACGGGACGCGGCGCGTCGGCCGACGACAGGTCGAGCGCGGGCACCGCCGTGCTCGAGCCGTCGACGAGCACGAGCGCGCCGTCGACCTGGTTGACCCATTCGTACTCGAACTCCGCGCACGTGGGGTCGGTCGTCCCCTCGACGCGCTCGACCCGGCTGTCGAGCGCGGCGTCGAGGAGCGTCACGACGTAGGCGCCGTCGCGCACCTCCGCCGCCGCGGGCGTGAGCGTCGCCGAGAGCGTGTTCGCCAGGCGGCCCTCGGTGCGACCGTCCTCGAAGAAGCAGTAGGCGTCCTCGCGGATCACCTGGCTCATCGTGTACGCGACGCCGTCGAAGGCGAGCGGGAAGACGCGCTCCGTGGTGCCGCCGGCGCTCGAGTTGCTCGTCGTGCGGAGGCTCACCGTGCACGTGCCCGCGTCGCAGTCCTGCACGAAGTCGAACGTCACGTCGTCGTCGGTGAAGAGGTTGCCCTCGACCCGCGCGCACTCCTCGGCCCATCCCGTGCACGTCTGCGTGACCGGGGTCGTCGGGCCCCCGAACTGGCCGGCCATGCTCGCGAGCGAGGGCATCCGGCCGGCCCAGGCGTCGGCCGGAGCGTCGAATCCGGCGGCGGCATCCCGCTCCGCGTTGGCGAGCAGGAAGGGGTCGCCGTAGATGTCGTCCCAGCCGACCGGCTCCACCTCGCCGGAGAGGGCGAACGACGACGGCGCCGTCACCGTCGCGCCGTCGACGCGCACCGACGCCGTCGCGACGACGCCGTCGCACGCGCCGTCGCACCGCAGGGCGAAGGTGCTGCCGACCGGAGCCTCGACGACCCCGCCCGACACGGAGATCGCGAAGCCCGTCGCCGCAGGCCCGACCGAGTTCCAGGCGATGCCGTCGACGAGCCGGCCGCGCGCGCCCTCGGCCCCGACGGTGAAGCTCGACCCGTCGCCGAGCCGCGTGAAGGAGCCGTCGGACCAGGCGATCTCGGCGACCGCGCCGTCGCCCGTGACCTCGACGACGTCGCCCGTCCGGAGGGATCGGGTGTCGTCGACGCGGGAGCCCCCGACCTCGGCGGACCCGGTGAGCACGGTCACCGTCGCATCCGGGGCGGCCGTGCCGCACGCGGTCAGTCCGGCGAGCAGGAGGAGCGCCGCGCCTCCGGCCAGGAGTCGGCGGAGCAGGAGTCGACGGAGCAGGGGTCGGCGGAGCAGGAGTCGACGGGTTCGACGGGGCACGGGGGCTCTCTTCGGTGAGATCGGGTCAGCTTCGGGCGAGCTGCCGCCACGGTAGTGGATGGCTCAGGCCCGCCGCGACTCCACGACGGCCTCGATCGCCGCGTCGATCTCCGGATGCGCGAACTCGTACCCGGCGGCGAGCAGCCGCTCGGGCACGACCCACCGGCTCTTGAGCACGAGCTCGGTCTCGGTGCGGATCGCCCACGCCCCGGGTTCGAGCAGCCAGCGGTGCAGCGGAAGGCCGAACGGCATCCGGAGCGCGCGCCGGATGGCGGCCATGACGCCGACGCCGTCGGTCGGGTTCGGCGCGCTCACGTTGACGACGCCGCCGAGGTCGGGACGCGCGATGACGAAGCGGATGATGCCGAGCACGTCGTCGAGGTGGACCCAGGAGAAGCGCTGCCGCCCTCCGCGGGCGCCGTACTCGTGGAGGGTCCCGGCGGCGAGCCGGCGGCGCGAGCGGAACCACGGCGCGTCGAGCTGGGGTCCCCCGAAGCCGACGCGCGCGAGGCCGAGGAGCGGGACGAGCGCCCCGCCGTCGCCGAGCACGATCGCGATCCGGAGTGCGACGCGGCGCGTGGCGGGCAGCTCGCGCTCGAAAAAGGCGTCCTCCCAGGCGCGCGCCACGCCGACCGAGAACCCGGTGCCGAGCTCCCCCGTCGACTCCGTCATCGGGCGGTCCTCGGCGTGCCGGTAGATCGTCGCGGTCGACGAGTTGAGCCAGAGCGCGGGCGGATGCGCGGCGGAGGAGATCGCGGCGCCGAGCTCGCGCGTCGTGTCCACGCGGGAGCGGAGGATCTCGGCGCGGTTCGCCGCGCCATAGCGGCAGTTCACGCTCTTCCCGGCGAGGTTGAGCACGACGTCGGCGCCGTCGACGAGCGCGCGGATGCCGTCCGCGTCGCCCCAGCGGGCATCCGCGACGCCGCGACCGATCGTCGTCACGGCGTCGCCCGCCGCGCGGAAGGCGTCGACGAGGAACCGTCCCAGGAAGCCGGAGGCTCCCGCCACGACGATCCTCACGCGTCCTCCCAGGAGTACTCGAACGTCCCCGCGTACTCGTAGAGACGCCCCACGATCGGCGCGGTGAGCGTGAGCTCGACGTGCTGCCGGGCGCCCGCGGCACGCTCGACGAGCTTCACCCGCGGCGCCGCGAGGATCGGGAACCGCCAGCGTCCCACGCAGAGCAGCGTGCGGGTCGAGCGCAGCTCGAGCCGACCGTCCCGCACGCTCGCGCGGAGCTCGGTCTCGAGCCGCCCGCGCGTGCCGAGCAGGTCGACGAGGCCGCGGTCGGTCATCCCGATCGCATGGCGCATGACGCGGTGCCCGTGCGCGAACCCGAAGACGATCGTCGCCCGAACGGCCGTGCCGACCGGGGTGTTGCGCACCTCGAACGGCACGTCGTGCTCCCACACCGGGAACACGATCCCGGCCCGGCCGAGCACGGCGAGCAGCGGCCACAGCCACCGCCGGGGCGTGCCCACGACCTCGAAGACGCCCCGACCCCGACCGACGCTCCCCGGGGGGATCTCGGAGAAGTAGGCGCGCAGCGCGGGGTCGAGGGCCTCGAACCTGTCACCCAGGGCGAGTCGCCACGGCGAGGTCACCGCCCCTACTTGAGGAGGGTGGCGCGCAGCGTGTCGAGTCCGACGCCGCCGATGTCGAGGGCCTTCTTGTGGAAGTCCTTGAACGAGAACGCCGCGCCGTCGCGCTGCTGGGCGGCATCCCGGATCTGCTCCCAGATGCGCTGCCCGACCTTGTACGACGGAGCCTGACCCGGCCAGCCGAGGTAGCGGTTCACCTCGAAGCGCACGAACGAGTCGTTCATGTTCACGTTGTCGCGCAGGAAGCCGAGCGCGTAGTCGTGATCCCACGTGCCCTGACCGTCGAGGCGCGGCTTGCCGAGATGCACGCCGATGTCGAGCACGACGCGCGCGGCGCGCATCCGCTGGCCGTCGAGCATGCCGAGCCTGTCGGCCGGGTCGTCGAGGTAGCCGAGCTCCTCCATGAGCCGCTCGGCGTAGAGCGCCCAGCCCTCGGCGTGACCGCTCGTGCCGCCGAGCTGACGGCGCCACAGGTTGAGGGTCGCGCGGTTGTAGACCGCCTGACCGATCTGCAAGTGATGGCCGGGAACGCCCTCGTGGTAGACCGTCGTGAGCTCGCGCCAGGTGTCGAACTCGGTGACGCCCTCCGGCACGCTCCACCACATCCGGCCCGGGCGCGAGAAGTCGTCGGACGGCCCCGTGTAGTAGATGCCGCCCTCCTGCGTAGGGGCGATCATGCACTCGAGCTCCTTGATGGGCTCGGCGATGTCGAAGTGGTCGCGCGAGAGCTCGGCGACCGCTCGGTCGCTCGTCTCCTGCATCCAGCGCTGCAGCGCCTCCGTGCCGTGGAGCTTGCGCGACGGGTCCTTCTCGAGGGCCGCGATCGCGTCGGCGACCGAGCCGCCGGGCACGATCTCGCCCGCGATGCGGGTCTGCTCCTCGACCATGCGGGCGAGCTCCTCGATGCCCCACTCGTAGGTCTCGTCGAGGTCGATCTTCGCTCCGAGGAAGTGCCGCGAGCGGAGCGCGTAGAGGTCGCGGCCGACGCCGTCGACCTCGCCGGCGACGGGCGCCAGCTCGGTCTCGAGGAACCTCGCGAGGCGGTCGTAGGCCTCGGCGCTCGACGCGGCGCCCTTCTCGAGGTCGGCGGCGAGCGAGGCCGGGAGATCGGCGCCGTCGCCGAGCTTGGCCGCGCCCGTGAAGTCGAAGAAGAAGCCGAGCGGGTCTCCGTGCTTGCGCGCCTGCTCGGCGACCTCGACCACCTGGCGGCGGGCGGGCACGTGGCCGTCCTTCATGCCCTTCCGCAGGGTCTCGATGTAGCCGTCGACCGCACCGGCGACGTTCCCGAGGCGGGTCGAGATGACCGACCAGTCGGCCTCGGTCTCGGTCGACATGAGGTCGAAGATGTCGCGGATGCCCTGCGCCGGGCTCGCGATGACGTTGAGGTCGCGCGAATAGTAGCCCGCGTCGGACGACGCGATCTCGAGCTCGAGCTCGGCCGTGATGTCGGTCTTGGTGACCTCGTCGACCTCGTCGACCGGGGTCTGCGCGGCGAGGGCGGCGACGACCTTCTTCGCCTCGGCCACGTACCGCGCGTGTCCGGCCGGCGAGTAGTCGCCGATCTCGCCGACGCGGCCGTCGACGCCCATCCAGATCGCGGTGTCGGGGTCGAGATCGACCATGGTGGCGACCCAGTCCTCGGCGATCTTGTCGATCGGCGTGCTGGGGCGGTTCGAGTTGTCGCTCATGCCTCCACCCTAGAACCGCGCCCCGTTCGGGCGGCAGAGCCCGGGGAGGGTCAGTCCTCGGTGAGGTCGCGCTCGAGCAGCGCGATGATCGCATCGACCGCGCCCTGGTCGTCGGCACTCACGGTCACCTCGTCGCCGTGGCTCACGTCGAGCGAGAGGATGCCGAGGATGCTCGCGGCGTTGACCGAGCGGCCGTGCGCCGCAAGCTGCACCGGCACCCCGGTGCCGGCGGCGGCGAGGCTCACGAGCGACGCCGGGCGGGCGTGCAGCCCGATGCGCGACGCGACGACGGCGGTGCGTTCCGGCATGAGAACCCCCTCGGTCCCGGCCCCGGCGACGGTCGTGCTCAGTGGGCGGCTGCGTCCCAGTTTGCCCCGGCCCCCACCTGCACGTCGAGGGGGACGCTCAGATCGGCCGCGTGGGACATCCGGTCGGTGAGGATGGCGGTGACCTCCTCGAGCTCGCTCGCGACGACCTCGAGCACGAGCTCGTCGTGCACCTGCAGGAGCATGCGCGACGCGAGCCCGCGCTCGCGGATGTCGGCGTCGACCCCGAGCATCGCGACCTTGATGATGTCGGCCGCGGTGCCCTGGATCGGTGAGTTGAGCGCCTGGCGCTCGGCGTTCTCGCGCAGCGTGCGGTTCGTCGAGGCGAGATCGCCGAACGGCCGACGTCGGCCGAAGAGCGTCGTCGTGAAGCCGTCCACGCGGGCCTGCTCGACGACGCCGCGGAGGTAGTCGCGCACGCCGCCGAACCGGGCGAGGTAGTCGGCGATGAGCTCGCGCGCCTCGGACACCTCGATGCGCAGCTGCTTGCTGAGCCCGAACGGCGAGAGGCCGTAGGCGAGCCCGTAGGACATCGCCTTGACCTTCGTGCGCATCGTCGCGGTGACGTCGGCGGGGTCGACGCCGAAGACGCGCGCGCCGACGAAGCGGTGCAGGTCCTCCCCCGAGTTGAACGCCTCGATGAGGCCCGCGTCCTCCGAGAGGTGCGCCATGATGCGCATCTCGATCTGCGAGTAGTCGGCGGTGAGCAGCGTGTCGAAGCCCTCGCCCGGCACGAACGCCGTGCGCACCTCGCGGCCGACCTCGGTCTTGACCGGGATGTTCTGCAGGTTCGGGTCGTTCGAGGCGAGCCGCCCGGTTGCCGATCCGGTCTGCTCGTAGTTGGTGTGCACGCGACCGTCGGCGGCGATGCCCCTCTGAAGCGTCTCGACGATCTGCTTGATCTTGGTGGCGTCGCGGTGCTGGAGCAGGAGGTCGAGGAACGGGTGCGGGTTGAGGTCTTGCAGATCCTGCAGCGACTGCGCGTCGGTGGAGAAGCCCGTCTTGTTCGACCGCGTCTTCGGCATGCCGAGCTGGTCGAAGAGCACCTCCTGGAGCTGCTTCGGCGAGCCGAGGTTGATCTCGCGCCCGATCTCGGCATACGCGCGTGCGGCGATGTCGGCGGCCTGCGCGCCGAGGCGCTCGTTGAGGCCCGCGAGCACCGGGGCGCTCACCGTGACGCCCTGCGTCTCCATGCGCGCGACGACGGCCCCGAGCGGCACCTCGATCTCGTGCAGCACGCGCAGCGAACCCGGGTCGAGGCGGCCCGCGAGCTCGATCGCGAGCCGGCGGACGAACCACGCCTCGCTCGCCGGGCTCAGCGGCTCGGTCTCGGGCACGAGCTGGTTCGGATCGGGCTGCGGGAGGTTCTCGCCGAGGTAGTAGTAGACGAGCGAGGTGAGGGTCTCGGACTTCACCGACGGCCGCAGGAGCCAGGCCTGGAGCGCCGGGTCGAGGTCGACGCCGCCGAGCTCGACGCCCGCGGTCGCGAGCGCCTTGCCCTGCCGCTTCGCGTCGTAGACGTGCTTGGGCGAGGAACCCGTGAGCCACGACGCGAGCGCCGACTCGGGCCACGTCACCCACGCCGAGTCGGACTCCCCCGCGAGGCCGACGCCGTCGATGCGCCCCTCGACCAGCGCGACGCGCACGCCGAGCGGCGCCGAGCCGCCCGCCGACTGCCGGTCGAGCCATGACTCGAGCTCGACGCCTGCGAGCGTCTGCACGGGCGGCAGCTCGCTCGTGCCCGCTCCGCCGTCGGTGAGCTGCGTCGCGTCGGTGACGCCCTCGATCTTGAGCAGCCGCTCGAGCAGCGCCTTGAACTGCAGCCGCCCGAAGATCTCGCGCACGGCGTCGACGTCCATCGGCGCCCGCGCGACGTCGGCGGGGCCGAACGGCAGCTCGACGTCGGTGACGAGCCGGTTGAGCCGGCGGTTGCGCACGGCCCGGTCCCGCTGCTCGCGCAGATTGCTGCCGACGACGCCCGTGATCTCGTCGGCGTGCGCGAGCAGGTTCTCGACCGTGCCGTACTGCTGGATCCACTTGACGGCCGTCTTCTCGCCGACCTTGTCGATGCCGATGAGGTTGTCGCTCGTCTCGCCGACGAGGGCCGCGATCTCCGGGTACTGCTCGGGCTCGATGCCGTACTTCTCGACGACCGCGTCGCGGTCGTAGCGCTTGAGCTCGGAGACGCCGCGCGCGTTCGGGTAGAGCAGCGTGATCTGCGGCGTGATGAGCTGGATCGTGTCCCGGTCGCCGGACGTCACGAGCACGTCGAAGCCCTCGGCGGCGCCGCGGGTGGCGAGGGTCGCGATGATGTCGTCGGCCTCGAAGCCCTCGACCTCGACCGTCGGGATGCTCATGGCCTTGAGGGCATCCTGGAGCAGGGGGATCTGACCCTTGAACTCCGACGGGGTCTCGCCGCGCGTGCCCTTGTACTCGGGGTACTCCGCGGTGCGGAACGAGACGCGCGACTTGTCGAAGGCGACCGCGAGGTGGGTCGGCTTCTCGTTCTGGAGCAGGAGGTTGAGCATCGAGAGGAAGCCGTGGATGGCGTTCGTGTGCTGACCGTCGCGCGTCACGAAGGAGTCGATCGGCAGCGCGTAGAAGGCGCGGAAGGCGAGCGAGTGGCCGTCGATGAGCAGGAGCGTAGGCTTTTTCGAGTCCGGCACGGCGTTCAGCCTAGCCGCCGCTCCCGACACCCCCGGAGGCCCCGTGAAGCTCCCCGCCGACCTGCATCCCGACCTGATCGAGCGCTTCGGGAACGGCGGCGGAGACCTCACCCGCAAGATGGGGATCGAGTTCGTCGAGCTCGGCGCGGAGCACTCCGTCGCCCGCATGCCGGTCGCGGGCAACACCCAGGTCGTCGGCCTGCTGCACGGCGGCGCCTACGTCGTGCTGGGCGAGTCGCTCGGTTCGCTCTCGGCCGCGATCCACGGCGGTCCCGATCGCATCGCGGTGGGCATCGAGATCAACGCGTCGCACTCGCGCTCCGTCACGGAGGGCTGGGTCACCGGCACCTGCCGGGCGCTCTCGCTCGGCCGCACCCTCGCGACGCACGAGATCGTCGTCACCGACGAGGAGGGCCACCGCCTGTCGACGGTGCGCATCACGAACTACCTCAAGCGCATCCGCTGACGGCGGCGCACGTGGTGGCTCCGCTCGCGCGGGCTACTTCTTCGGCTGGAGCTGCTCGATGATCGCCTGGGCGACGTCGTGCATGGTGAGGCGCCGATCCATCGACGCCTTCTGGATCCAGCGGAACGCCTCGGGCTCGGAGAGCCCCATCTTCTCGTTGAGCAGGCCCTTGGCGCGGTCGACGAGCTTGCGGGTCTCGAAGCGCTCGACCATGTCGGCGACCTCGGCCTCGAGGGTGACGATCTGCTGGTAGCGGCTCAGCGCGATCTCGATCGCCGGGAGGAGGTCGTTGGGCGTGAAGGGCTTCACGACGTAGGCCATCGCCCCGGCCTCGCTCGCGCGCTCGACGAGCTCCATCTGGCTGAAGGCGGTGAGCAGCACGACCGGCGCGATGTGGTTCTTCGCGAGCCGCTCGGCCGCGGAGATCCCGTCGAGCTGGGGCATCTTGACGTCCATGACGACGAGGTCGGGCTTGAGCTCGGTGGCGAGCTGCACGGCCGTCTCGCCGTCGCCCGCCTCCCCCACGACGTCGAATCCGTTGTCGCGGAGGATCTCGACGATGTCGAGGCGGATGAGCGACTCGTCTTCCGCGACGACGACGCGTCGCGGCGCGGTCGGGGTGTCGGTGGCGTCGGTCACGCGTCGAGCCTACGGTACGTTGAGGGTCGCGGCGCTCGACGCGTCCGCAAGCCGGATTGGCGGAATGGCAGACGCGACCGACTCAAAATCGGTTGTCCGAGAGGGCGTGAGGGTTCGACCCCCTCATCCGGCACCGGGCCCCGCGGCGTGCCGTGCGCCGGGAGTCCGGGCGACGGCGCCTCCGTCGAGATCCTCGAGCCCGTCGCTCGGCCGCAGAGCTAACGCCTCGACGTCCGGATGCGCGAGCACCGCCGCGACGGCGGCCTCGGTGCCGCCGAGCACGACGGTGCGCGAGTAGAGGTCGGCGCCGACCATCCAGGTGCCGTCGTCCGGCCACCAGCGGGTCGCCCGTCGGCTCTCCCGCCGCCCGTCGACGGGCATCGGGACGTCGTCCCACGTCGCGGCGAGCAGCAGCATCCGCCGACCGGGCGGCAGCACGGCGACCGGGGCGTCTCGGAACGGGGCCGCATCGGCATAGCCCTCCCAGAGCGCGACGGTGACGCGGCGGGTGTCGCTCACGCCGCCCAGCGCCTCGACGAGTCCGGCCGCGGTGACGGCGTCGATCGACCCCGACTCGCCGCTCAGGTGGACGGCAGGCGCCGCCGCGGCTTCGACCTCGGCCCGCGGACGAGCGCCCCCGGCTCCCCGCCCAGGACCTCCGACCAGCGGCGCGGCGCGCTGCCGTCGCACCGCTACTTGATGTGGAGCCAGTTCGACGCCTTTCCCGAGATGGCGTCGGGCTGAATCACCCAGTTCTTCATGATGAGCTTGTGCTGGCCAGGACCGTTCTGCTCGACGATCTCGATCGTACCGTTACCGCTCGAATTCACGTCGACCTTGTACACCAGCGCGACGTGACCGGACGGATTGCTCGTCGTACCCAGGAAGCTGACGAGGTCTCCGGGCGAAGGCGCCGCCTTGGCGGTTCCGTTGTTCTTGACCAGTGCCACCTTTGACCCGTAGTTGGTCGCATTCGCGCTGGCGAAGAGTTCACCGCCAGCCGGAACCGGAAGACGCGCGGACCCGAGCCGGTGATAGAGCCATCGGTTCGCCAGCTCGGTGCATTGATAGCCGAGGAGATACGTCCCGAACTTCTTGGCGAAGCCGGGATAGGGCTCCGTGTTGTGCTTCCCATCGTCGACCGCCGGAGCGCGAGGACCGCAGATCGGCACTCTCCACCCCGAGATCGTGACCGTGGTGAAAGTGGTCGGACGAGCGACACTCGCCGGCCACGGCGCGTTGCACGCTCCTGCGACTTTCACGGCGACGGGAGCTGCTGCCGTCGTGGCGGTGGCGTAGGCCGACCACCGCGTGCCGGCGCTGTTGGTGGCGCCGACCTGGAAGGTGTACTTCTTCGACGCACCGAGCCCGGCGATCTTGATCGAGGTCGCGCCGGATCCTGCGGTCGGGCCCGAAGTCCAGGTCTTTCCTCCATCTGTCGAGTACTGGGTCTTGAACCCTGTCTCGTTGTTCGACGCATCGCGCCACGAGAGCACCACCGACGACGAGGTCACCGAACCGGCGGAAGGGCCGCCGGGTTGCGTCGGGAGCGTCGGGAGCGCCGACGTGGTGCCGGTGGCGTAGGCGGACCAGTGGGTCCCCGCTCCGTTGGACGCGCCGACCTGGAAGGTGTACTTCTTCGACGCACTGAGCCCGGTGATCTTGATCGAGGTCGCGCCCGAGGCAGCCGTCGGCCCGGCCTTCCAGGTCTTGCCGCCGTCGGTCGAGTACTGCGTCTTGAACCCCGTCTCGTTGTTCGAGGCGTCACGCCACGACAACACGAGCGACGAGGTGGTCGGCGATCCGACCGACGGACTTCCCGGTTTCGCAGGAAGCGTGGGCGCAGGCTTCGAGCACGAAGCCAGCCCCAACGCGGGCGCATCCTTCGCGGTATAGGTATCGGAGTCGCTGAGGTATCCGGTCACCCCGTTGTAGGTGACCTTGTAGTAATACGGATCGGCCTTGGCGACCGCGCCATAGGCCTTCTCTCCCGTGGTCAGACACTGCAATGTCAGCGTCGTGTTCGCAGGAATCCATGCGAGCGGCGTCACGCCGGTGATGCGCGGCTCCGGCTCCAGTTGCGTCCGAACCGCCGTGCGCCCCGTCACCGATGCCGCGATCACCGGCTGCGCCAGCAGTACCAGGATCGCGCTCACCACGACCGTGACCAGCACGCGCATGAGGTCCGCATTCGAACGCCCTCTTGATGGAACCACGAGTTCTCCCTGACGGTCGCAGCACAGCATCGGAGCGATGCACACGGACACTATCAGTCGGGTCGACGCGGGCAGAGGCTCCCTTCGCGAGTCAGGCGGGTACCCAGGTAGTCGTGCGCGGGGCGTCGGGCGGCCACTGTCCGGCGTGCCCGCGAGTGGCGCTCCGCCGACCCGGCTGAACGAGTCCGCTCGGGCTCAGTCGAGCGGGGCGAACCGCGGCCCGCGGTAGCCGTCGCGCTCGACGGGCTCCGCCCACATCCCGGCGGGACGCACCCACAGCGCGTCGTCGCCGTCGCGGCGATACACCACGAACGGCTCCTCGGTCTCGCTGTGGCGGGCCGCGCCCACGACGACGTAGATCGCGCCCTTGAAGTGGCGGTATCGCCCGGGCTCCACCGGGGGCGCGATCTCGTCGTCGTGCGTCGGCTCAGTCAGCGTGCTTGCCCGACTCCCAGACGGGGCGCTTCGGCTTGAGCGCCGACCCGATCACGTGCACGCGCATGTCGTTCGTCGAGCCGGGGATGCCGGGAGGGGAGCCGGAGATCACGACGACCTTGTCGCCGGCCTCCGCCAGGCCCTTCTCGAGGAGGATCTCGTCGACCTGCTTGTACATCGCGTCGGTGTGGTCGACGCGCTCGACGAGGAACGACTCGATGCCCCAGGTGAGGTTCATGCGGCGACGGATGGCCTCGTCGGGCGTGAACGCCTTCATCGGGATGCGGAAGCGCAGGCGCGACATCCGGCGGGCCGAGTCGCCGGACTCCGTGAAGACGCACACGTACTTCGCGTCGACGAAGTCCGCGACCTCGGCGGCGGCGAGGGTGATCGCACCGCCCTGCGTGCGCGGCTTCGTGCCGAGCGGCGGGATGCGCTCGAGCCCGTGATCCTCGGTGGACGCGACGATGCGCGCCATCGTCTGCACGGTGACGACCGGGTACGAGCCGACGCTCGTCTCGCCCGAGAGCATGACCGCGTCGGCGCCGTCGAGCACCGCGTTGGCGACATCCGACGCCTCGGCGCGCGTCGGCACCGGGTTGTCGGTCATCGACTCGAGCATCTGGGTCGCGACGATGACGGGCTTCGCCATGCGGCGGCTGAGCTCGATCGTGCGCTTCTGCACGATCGGCACGGCCTCGAGCGGGAGCTCGACCGCGAGGTCGCCGCGGGCGACCATGATGCCGTCGAAGGCGTCGATGATCTCCTCGAGGTTGTCGACCGCCTGCGGCTTCTCGATCTTCGCGATGACGGGCACGCGGCGCCCCTCCTCGGCCATGATCTCGTGCACGCGCGTGACATCGGCGGCGTTGCGCACGAACGACAGCGCGATGTAGTCGGCGCCAAGCTTGAGGCCCCAGCGCAGGTCGTCCTCGTCCTTCTCCGACAGCGCCGGCACGTTGACCGCGACGCCGGGGAGGTTGATGCCCTTGTTGTTCGAGACCTTGCCGGCGACGACGACCTCGGTGCGCACGCGGACGCCGTCGGTGTCGAGCACCTTCACCTTGACCTTGCCGTCGTCGATGAGCAGGAAGTCGCCCGGCGACACGTCCTGCGGCAGCCCCTTGAAGGTCGTGCCGACGAGGTCCTTCGTGCCGGGGACGTCCTCGGTCGTGATGGTGAAGACGTCGCCCACGGCGAGCTCGTGCGGGCCGTCCTCGAACTTGGCGAGTCGGATCTTCGGGCCCTGCAGGTCGACCAGCACGGCGACGGGGGCGCCCAGGTCCTCGGCGGCCTTGCGGACGTTCGCGTAGACCTCGTTGTGCACCTCGTAGGTGCCGTGGCTGAGGTTCATGCGGGCGACGTTCACGCCCGCCTCGATGATCGCGCGGAGCGATTCGTAACTGGAGGTCGCGGGCCCGAGGGTCGCGACGATCTTGGCTCTTCTCATGGTGGTGGCGGTGTTCTTTCTGGTGGTGGCGGTGGCAGAGAGAAAGTCGGAGTGCGCGTGCGCCCGAGGTGACGTCCGGACCTGGCTGACCCGGGACCAGCTAACCGGACCTGGCTACACGGTGAGCGCGCGATCGGTCGGCCGCACCGGGAAGGGAAGGCGGGTCTCGCCCTCCAGGTAGCGGTCGACGGCCGACGCGACCGCGCGGCCCTCGGCGATCGCCCAGACGATGAGCGACTGGCCTCGACCGGCGTCGCCGGCGACGAAGACGCCCGCCTCGCTCGTCGCGTAGTCGTCGTCGCGCTCGACGTTGCCCCGGCCGTCGAACGGCACGCGGAGCTGCTCGTCGAGGCTGTCGGACTCGGGGCCGGTGAACCCCATCGCGATGAGCACGAGGTCGGCCGGGATCTCCCGCTCGGTGCCCGACTTCGGCACGCGGCGTCCGTCGACGTACTCGGTCTCGGCGACGCGCAGGGCGCGCACCTCCCCGACCTCGTTCGCGAGGAACTCGACGGTCGACGCGAGGTACATCCGCTCGCCGCCCTCCTCGTGGGCGCTCGACACCTCGAAGAGAGTCGGCATCGTCGGCCAGGGCTGGCCCTCGGGGCGCTCGGTCGGCGGCTGGATGCCGATCGCGAGGTTGGTCACGCTCAGCGCGCCCTGACGGTGGGCGGTGCCGATGCAGTCCGCCCCCGTATCGCCGCCACCGATCACGACGACGTGACGGCCCTCGGCCGTGAGCTGCGCGGGCACGGTGTCGCCGGCCACGAGCTTGTTCTGCTGCACGAGGTAGTCCATCGCGAAGTGCACGCCGAGCAGGTCGCGGCCCGGGATCGGCAGATCGCGCGGCACGGTCGCCCCGGTCGCGATGACGACCGCGTCGTAGCGCGAGCGCAGCTCGCCCCAGGAGAGGTCTCGCCCGATCTCGACACCGGCGCGGAACCGCGTGCCCTCGGCCTGCATCTGCGCGAGCCGGGCGTCGAGGCGCTTCTTCTCCATCTTGAAGTCCGGGATGCCGTAGCGCAGCAGGCCGCCGATCCTGTCGTCGCGCTCGTAGACGGCGACGGTGTGGCCGGCCCGCGTGAGCTGCTGCGCGGCGGCCAGGCCGGCCGGTCCCGAGCCGACGACGGCGACGGTCTTGCCCGTGAGGCGCTCGGGCGGATGCGGGGTGACCCAGCCGTTCGCCCACGCCTGGTCGATGATCGACACCTCGACCTGCTTGATCGTCACGGCGGGCTGATTGATGCCCAGGACGCACGACGACTCGCACGGCGCCGGGCACAGCGTGCCCGTGAACTCCGGGAAGTTGTTCGTCGCGTGCAGGCGCTCGATCGCCTGGCGGCCCTCGCCGCGCCACGTGAGGTCGTTCCACTCCGGGATGAGGTTGCCGAGCGGGCAGCCCGAGTGGCAGAACGGCACGCCGCAGTCCATGCAGCGTCCGGCCTGACGGCGCAGCTGGGTCGGGTCCTGGTTCTCGTAGACCTCTTTGAAGTCCATGATGCGCACCGGCACCGGCCGGCGCTTCGGGAGCTCGCGCTCCTGCACCTTGAGGAATCCCTTGGGATCAGCCACCGGTCACCTCCATGATGCGAGACCAGACGACGTCGCCGTCGGGATCGAGCCCCTCGTCGAGGGCCTCCTGGCGGGTCTTCAGCACCGCCGCGTAGTCGCGCGGCAGCACCTTCACGAACGCCGCCATCGTCGCGTCGACGTCGGCGAGCATGCGGGCGGCGAGTTGCGAGTCGGTCTCCGCGACGTGCTTGCGCAGCAGATCGGTGAGGATCTCGACGTCGGCGCTGTCGAGCGGAAGGAGCTCGAGCTCGCCGGTCGTCAGCGCCTCGCGGTTGACGCGCTCGCGGCGCAGGTCGTGCACGTAGGCCGTGCCGCCCGACATCCCGGCGCCGAGGTTGCGCCCCGTACCGCCGAGGATCACGGCGAGCCCGCCCGTCATGTACTCGAGAGCGTGGTCGCCCACCCCCTCGACGACGGCCGTCGCGCCCGAGTTGCGCACGAGGAACCGCTCGCCCACGACGCCGCGGATGAACATGCTGCCCTGCGTGGCGCCGTAGCCGAGCACGTTGCCGGCGATCACGTTGCGCTCGGCGGGGAAGACCGCCGAGCGCGGCGGCCGCAGCACGATCTGGCCGCCCGAGAGGCCCTTGCCGACGTAGTCGTTCGAGTCGCCCTCGAGGCGCAGCGTGATGCCGTTGGGCATGAACGCTCCGAGCGACTGACCCGCCGAGCCCGTCAGCGAGACCTCGATCGTGCCGGCCGGGAGGCCGTGCTCGCCGTGCCGCTTGGTGACCTCGTGGCCGAGCATCGTGCCGACGGCGCGCTCCGTGTTCTTCACGGGGAGGTCGATCGCGACATGCTGGCCGTGCTCGAGGGCGGCGGCGGAGCGGCGGATGAGCTCGACGTCGAAGTGCTCGTCGAGCTCGTGGTCCTGCCCGCGGCGGTTGCGGCGGGGCTCGTCGTCGGCGAAGTCCGGACCGACGAGGATCGGCGTGAGGTCGAGCCCGTCCGTCTTCCAGTGCTCGACGGCGCGGTCGACGTCGAGCAGGTCGGCCCGTCCGATCGCCTCGTCGAGCGAGCGGAAGCCGAGCTCGGCGAGGTACTCGCGCACCTCCTGCGCGATGTACTCGAAGAACGTCTCGACGAACTCCGGCTTGCCGGTGAAGCGCGCGCGCAGCTCGGGGTTCTGCGTCGCGACCCCGACGGGGCAGGTGTCGAGGTGGCAGACGCGCATCATGATGCACCCCGACACGACGAGCGGTGCGGTCGCGAAGCCGTACTCCTCGGCGCCGAGGAGCGCGGAGACGATGACATCCCGGCCCGTCTTCAGCTGACCGTCGACCTGCACGACGACGCGGTCGCGCATGCCGTTGAGCATGAGCGTCTGCTGCGTCTCGGCGAGGCCGATCTCCCAGGGCGTGCCCGCGTGCTTGAGCGAGTTCACCGGGCTCGCGCCCGTGCCGCCGTCGTGACCCGAGACGAGCACGACGTCGGCGAGGGCCTTCGTGACGCCCGCCGCCACCGCGCCGATGCCCGACTGCGAGACGAGCTTGACGTGCACGCGCGCCGAGGGGTTCGCCCGCTTGACGTCGAAGATGAGCTGCTTGAGGTCTTCGATCGAGTAGATGTCGTGGTGCGGCGGCGGGGAGATGAGGCCGACGCCCGCCGTCGAGTGGCGGGTGCGCGCGACCCACGGGTAGACCTTGGCCGCCATGAGCTGGCCGCCCTCGCCCGGCTTCGCGCCCTGCGCCATCTTGATCTGGATGTCGGTGGCATGGGTGAGATAGAGGCTCGTCACGCCGAACCGGCCCGAGGCGACCTGCTTGATGCGCGAGCGGCGCGCCGGGTCGAGGAGGCGGTCGACGTCCTCGCCGCCCTCCCCCGTGTTCGAGCGGCCGCCGATGCGGTTCATCGCGATCGCGAGCGTCTCGTGCGCCTCCTGCGAGATCGACCCGTAGCTCATCGCCCCCGTGTTGAACCGGGAGATGATCGACGCGACCGACTCCACCTCGTCGAGCGGCACGGGCTTGCGCTCGTCCGTCTTGAGCTTGAAGAGCCCGCGGAGGGTCATCAGGTTCTCGGCCTGCTCGTCGACGAGCCGCGTGTAGTCGCGGAAGATGTCGTAGCGCCGGGCCCGCGTGGAGTGCTGCAGGCGGAACACCGTGTCGGGGTTGAACAGGTGCGGCGGCCCCTCGCGGCGCCACTGGTACTCGCCGCCGACGGCGAGGCGCTCGTGCGCGACGATCGCGCCGTCCTCGGGGTAGGCCGCGGCGTGCCGCGCGGCGTTCTCGGCCGCGATGACCTCCATGCCGACGCCGCCGAGCAGGCTCGTCGTGCCCGTGAAGTAGCGGTCGACGAACTCCTGCGAGAGGCCGACCGCCTCGAAGGCCTGGGCGCCGGCGTAGGAGCCGACGACCGAGATGCCCATCTTCGACATGATCTTCAGCACGCCCTTGCCGAGACCCTTGATGAGGTTCTTGACGGCCTTCTCCGGGCTCACGCCGACGATCATGCCGGAGTGCACGAGCTGCTCGGCGGTCTCCATCGCGAGGTACGGGTTGATCGCCGACGCGCCGTAGCCCACGAGCAGCGCGACGTGGTGCACCTCCCGCACGTCGCCGGCCTCGACCACGAGACCGACCTTCATGCGGGTCTCCTGGCGGATGAGGTGGTGGTGCACCGCCGAGAGCATGAGGAGCGACGGGATCGGGGCGAGGTCGGGGTTCGAGTCGCGGTCGGAGAGCACGAGGAACTGCGCGCCGTCGGCGATCGCCGCGTCGGCCTCCTCGCACATCGCGTCGAGCCGCGCCGCGAGCGCGTCCGGGCCCTCGTCGAGACGGTAGAGCCCCTTGATGATGCGCGTCCGGCGGGCTCCGCGCTCCCCCTCGCGGCGCGACACCAGGTGCTGGATCTTCGCGAGCTCGTCGTTGTCGATCACCGGGAAGTCGAGCACGATCTGACGCGCGTGGTCGGGCCCGGCGGCGAGCAGGTTGCGCTCGGGGCCGAGCCCGAGCTTCATGCTCGTCACGACCTCCTCGCGGATCGAGTCGAGCGGGGGGTTCGTGACCTGGGCGAACTGCTGGGTGAAGTAGTCGAAGAGCAGCCGCGGACGCTCGCTCAGCACGGCGATGGGCGTGTCCGAGCCCATCGCGCCGAGGGGCTCGGCACCCGTCGTCGCCATCGGCGTGAGGAGGATGCGCACCTCCTCCTCGGTGTAGCCGAAGGTGCGCTGCCGACGCACGACCGAGGCGGGGGTGTGCGAGATGTGCTCGCGCTCGGGCAGGTCGGCGAGGTGGATGCGGCCCGCGTCGAGCCATTCCTGCCACGGCTGCGACGCGGCGAGCTCGGCCTTGATCTCGTCGTCCTCGATGATGCGGCCCTCGGCCGTGTCGATGAGGAACATCTTGCCCGGGCGCAGGCGGCCCTTGCGCACGACCTTGTCGGCCGGGATGTCGAGCACGCCGATCTCGCTCGCGAGCACGACGAGGCCGTCGTCGGTCACGAGGAAGCGCCCGGGACGCAGGCCGTTGCGGTCGAGCGTCGCACCGACGACGGTTCCGTCGGTGAAGACGAGGGCGGCCGGGCCGTCCCACGGCTCCATGAGCATCGAGTTGAACTCGTAGAACGCCCGCCGCGTGGGGTCGAGGTCGGTCTGGTTCTCCCAGGCCTCGGGCACCATCATCATCATCGCGTGCGGGAGCGAGCGCCCGCCGAGGTTGAGCAGCTCGACGACCTCGTCGAACGAGGCGGAGTCGGAGGCGCCGGGACTGACGATCGGGAAGAGCGGCGTGAGGTCGCCGAGGAGCGGGCTCTCGAGCTGCGACTGCCGCGCGCGCATCCAGTTGCGGTTGCCCTGCACGGTGTTGATCTCGCCGTTGTGGGCGATCATGCGGAACGGCTGCGCGAGCGGCCACGAGGGGAACGTGTTCGTCGAGTAGCGGGAGTGCACGAGCGCGAGCCGCGACACGAAGCGCTCGTCGGAGAGGTCGGGGTAGAACGGCTCGAGCTGGAGCGTCGTCACCATGCCCTTGTAGACGAGCGTGCGCGCCGAGAGCGACACGAAGTACGCGCCGAGCTCGCGCTCCGCGCGCTTGCGCAGACGGAAGGTGAGGCGGTCGACGAGGATGCCGGACAGCGCCTGGCCCTGGTCGCCGGACGTCGTCGGCTCGACGAAGAGCTGCTCGAACACGGGCGCCGCCTCGAGCGCGAGGTTGCCGAGGTGCGTGGGGTCGGTCGGCACGTCGCGCCAGCCGAGCACGCGCAGCGACTCCTGCTCGGCGATCGCCTCGATGGCCGTCTTCTGCTCCGCGCGCTCGTCCGCGTCGGTCGGGAGGAAGGCCATGCCGACCGCGTAGCGTCCGACGGGCGGGAGCTCGAACGGCACGACGGCGCGCAGGAAGGCGTCGGGGATCTGGGTGATGATGCCCGCGCCGTCACCGGTGCCGGCATCCGACCCGATCGCGCCGCGGTGCTCGAGGTGACGCAGGGCGTCGAGCGCCTGCGTGACGATGTCGTGGCCGGCCGTGCCGCGCAGCGTCGCGACCATGGCGAGGCCGCATGCGTCCTTCTCGAAGCGCGGGTGGTAGAGCCCCTGGGCGTCCGGAACCGTGCTGAACCGTCGGAACGCGTCCTGGACGGGCTTGGCCTGTGTCGATCCCACTGAGTGTCCTCACGATGGTGCTGGGAGTGGGACGTCGCTGGCCCAACGGATGCTGTGGTGGCGTGCTGCGGATCCGCGCCCCGATCGCGAGGGGTACGCGGTCGCGGGGCTACTTTCGGGTCGAACCGCTTGTGGCGGCTGTGTCGGTGAGAGCCGTGCCGGCGTCATCGCCGGGCTCGTCGGACTCCGAGTAGAACTCGTCGGAGTCTACCGCACCCTCCGGCGTCCACTCCCGACCGGGGCGGTAGACGCTCGGCTCGATGCCGGGGTGGCGCCGCGACTGGACGACGAGGATGACGAGGCCCAGCATGATGGCGGCGAGGGCGCCCCACACATTCGATCGGATGCCGAGGAGCGTCTCGCTCGGGTCGAGTCGGATGGACTCGAACCACACGCGGCCGATCCCGTACCAGATCGCCCACAGACCCATCATCTTGCCCCAGTACCACGCGTCGCGGCGAGCGAAGGAGGGCCAGATCGGCAGGAATCGACCGAGGCCCGTCTGGACCTTGCCGAACGACACCCGGTTCTCGATGAGGATGAGGATCGCGAAGCCCGCGACGTTCCAGACGATCTCGTAGAGGAACGTCGGGTGGAACAGCACGTCGTCCGCGAGCCCGACCGGGATCGCCGCGTTCGGGCGGTCGATCTGCAGCCCCCAGGGGAGGTCGGTCGGCAGGCCGAAGAGCTCCTGGTTGAAGTAGTTGCCGAGGCGGCCGAACGCCTGGGCGAGCAGGAGCGTCGGCGCGATCGCGTCGGCGACCGCGGTGAAGCGCAGACCGGTCTGACGCGACGCGATGTACGCGCCGAGGGCGCCGCCGAGGATCGCGCCGAAGATCGCGACGCCGCCCTCCCACACATAGAGCGCGGAGAGCGGGTTCTTGCCCTCGGCGAAGTAGTCCGCCGGGTGCGTCGCGACGTGCCAGACGCGCGAGCCGACGATGCCGAACACGACGGCCCAGATCGCGATGTCGACGACGATCCACGGCTCGGCGCCGCGCGCGGTGAGCCGCTTGTTCGAGACGACGATCGCGACGAGGATGCCGACGAGGATCGCGAGCGCGTAGACGTGGATCACGAACTGCGACGGGAACCACGTGGCGGCCGGGAAGATGCCGAGGATGAAGTCGCGCAGACCCGTCAGCGGGATCTCGAAGGCCGACCAGTCGGAGGGCGGGCTCGGGAGGCTCGTCGGAAACACGGGGCGAGTCTACTTCCTGGCCGCGTCGACGCCGGACGCGAGCTCGGCGGCCTTCGCCGCGACCCCGGACACGCCGCCGTCCGCGAGCGCCGTCACGAGCGCGGCCCCGACGATCGCCCCGTCGGCGTAACCGAGCACCTCGGCGACCTGCTCCCCCGACGAGATGCCGATGCCGACGCAGGCGTTCTCCGCGCCCGCCTCGCGGAGCCGCCCGACGAGCGTGCGCGCGGCGGCATCCACCGTCGCCCGGGCGCCCGTGATGCCCATCGTCGAGACGGCGTAGACGAACCCGCGGCTCGCCTCGACGGTCGTGCGCAGCCGGGCGTCGGTCGACGACGGCGCGGCGAGGAAGACGCGGTCGAGGCCGGTGCGGTCGCTCGTCGCGATCCAGTCGGCCGCGGAGTCGGGGGTGATGTCGGGCGTGATGAGGCCCGCTCCCCCGGCATCCCGCAGCGCGTCGGCGAACCTGTCGACGCCGTACTGCACCACGGGGTTCCAGTACGTCATGACGAGCACCGGCACGTCGATGCGCGCGCGCACGGCCTCGACCGCGGTGAAGACGTCGCGCACGCGGAAGCCGTTCGCGAGCGACTGCTCGGTCGCCTTCTGGATGGCGAGGCCGTCCATCACGGGGTCGCTGTAGGGCAGGCCGAGCTCGAGGGCATCCACCCCGTTCTCGGCCAGGGCCACCGCGGCGTCGATGCTCGTGCCGAGGTCGGGGAAGCCGACCGGCAGGTAGCCGATGAGACTGCCGCGGCCGTCGTCCCGGTTCTGCGCGAGGCGGGTGGCGACGGAGAGCGTGGGCACGGTCACGACTGCTGCGCTCCCTCGTCGAAGAGGTCGAACCACGTGCCGGCGGTCGCGACGTCCTTGTCGCCGCGGCCGGACAGGTTGACCAGGATCGTCGCCTCCGGACCGAGCTCGCGACCGACGCGCAGGGCGCCGGCGAGGGCGTGCGCCGACTCGATCGCGGGGATGATGCCCTCCGTGCGGCTCAGCAGCCGGAGGGCGTCCATCGCCTCGGCGTCGGTCGCCGGGAGATAGGTCGCGCGTCCCGCGTCGTGCAGCGCGGCGTGCTCGGGGCCGACCCCGGGGTAGTCCAGTCCCGCCGAGATCGAGTGCGACTCGATGGTCTGGCCGTCCTCGTCCTGGAGCACGTAGGAGCGCGAGCCGTGGAGCACGCCCGGGCGACCCCGCTCGATCGTCGCGGCGTGCTTCTCGGTGTCGACGCCGTCGCCCGCGGCCTCGATGCCGACGAGCCGCACGTCGGCGTCGTCGAGGAACGCGTGGAAGATGCCGATCGCGTTCGAGCCGCCGCCGACGCACGCCATCACGACGTCCGGGAGCCGGCCGGTGAGCTCGAGCACCTGGGCCCGGGCCTCCTCGCCGATGATCTTCTGGAAGTCGCGCACCATCGCGGGGAACGGATGCGGACCCGCGGCGGTGCCGAAGATGTAGTTGGTCGTCTCGACGCTCGTGACCCACTCGCGGTAGGCCTCGTTGATGGCGTCCTTGAGGGTGCGGGAGCCGGTCGTCACCGCGACGACCTCGGCGCCGAGCAGCCGCATCCGCGCGACGTTGAGCGCCTGGCGCTGCGTGTCGACCTCGCCCATGAAGACCGTGCATTCGAGGCCGAAGAGCGCGGCCGCGGTCGCGGTCGCGACACCGTGCTGGCCGGCGCCGGTCTCGGCGATGACGCGGTTCTTGCCGAGGCGCCTCGTGAGCAGCGCCTGACCGAGCACGTTGTTGATCTTGTGCGAGCCCGTGTGGTTGAGGTCCTCGCGCTTGAGGATGACGCGCGCGCCACCCGCGTGCTCGGCGAACCGGGGCACCTCGGTGATGATCGACGGGCGACCCGTGTACGTGCGGTGCAGCTCGGCGAGCTCGGCGTGGAACGACGGATCGGCCTTCGCCTGCTCGTACGCGGCGGCGAGCTCGTCGATCGCCTTGATGAGCGACTCGGGCATGAACCGCCCGCCGTAGGCGTCGAAGAACGGGCCCGGGCGGTCGCGCAGGCTCTGCGGATCGGGAGTGGTGGTCATCGTCCGGCCTCCAGGAAGGACTCGAGGGTCGCGACGGGGTCGCCGCCCGTCACGAGCGCCTCCCCGATGAGCACGACGTCCGCGCCGGCGGCACGGTAGTGGGCGACGTCGGCGGGCTCCTTGACCGCCGACTCCGCGACGCGCACGACGCCCGACGGGATGCGGTCGGCGAGCCGGCCGAAGAGCTCCCGGTCGAGCTCGAAGGTCGAGAGGTCGCGCGCGTTGACACCGACCACCTGCGCGCCGACGTCGAGGGCCCGCTCGACCTCCTCGGCGGAGTGCGCCTCGACGAGCGGGGTCATGCCGAGCTGCACGACGAGGTCGTGCAGCTCGCGGAGCACGGGCTGCTCGAGCGCCGCCACGATGAGCAGGACGAGGTCGGCGTCGGCGGCGCGCGCCTCGACGACCTGATACGCATCGGCGATGAAGTCCTTGCGCAGCACGGGCACGTCGACCGCCGCGCGCACGTCGGTGAGGTCGACGAGCGATCCGCCGAAGCGACGGCCCTCGGTGAGCACGCTGATCGCGCTCGCTCCGCCGGTCTGGTACGACACGGCGAGGGCGGCCGGGTCGGAGATCTCGGCGAGCTGCCCGCGGGACGGGCTCGCGCGCTTCACCTCGGCGAGGATCTTGACGCGGTCCGCCGGCGCGAGCGCGGCGAGGGCGTCGCGGGCCGGAGGCCGCGCGAGCGCGAGCCTCTCGACCGCGGAGAGCGGCTGCTCCGCGCGACGCGTGGCGGCGTCGTCGAGAGCTCCCGCCGTCAGCTCCGCGAGCAGGTCAGGAATGGCTCTTCGGGACGTAGCGCGGTCCCTTGACGCCGTAGCCGAGCTTCGCGAGCGCGAGGCCCGCGATGAGGCCGAAGACGATGATGCCGACCGAGATCCAGACGACGAGCGGGAGCTCGAGGAAGAACGCGACGGTTCCGACCGTGAAGCCGATCAGCATGATGACGACGCCGACCCACGCGGCGGGGGAATTGCCGTGACCGGGCTCGTTCTCGTCGTGGCTCACTGTGGGACTCCTCGGAATCGGGGTGCGGGGCTCGGCCAGTCTATCGAGAGGCGTCGGTCGGGTCGTCGCCCTCCGACAGCGCGTCCCAGTCGCCGGCCCGATCCCCCGCGAGACGCGTGCGGGAGTGGCGCGAGGTGCTCGTCGGCCAGGCGCGCGCGGTGACGGCGACGGCGAGGGCGAGGACGGCCTGCAGGATGCCCGCGACGATCCCGAGCGCGCCGAGCCCTCCGGCGTCCGGGGTCTGGGCCGCGACGAGCACGATGCACACCCCGAGCAGCGCGAGCAGCACCGCGAGCACGACACGGAAGACCGGGCCCGCGAGCAGCATCGCCGCGCCGGCCGCGGCCGAGGCGAGGGCCAGGGCGGCGAACCCCGGGCTCGCCGGGGACGCGAGCCCCGTCATCGCGACGGGCACGAGGAGGGCGAGCAGCGAGACGACGCGCAGCCGGCCGGGGGTCACGACGGCCTCACGTGAGCCGGCGCATCGCGTTGGCGATCGCCACGGCGCGCAGCGGCGCGGCCGCCTTGTCCTGCGCCTCGCGGTGCTCGCTCGCGGGATCGGAGTCGGCCACGAGCCCGGCCCCGGCCTGCACGCGCGCGAGCCCGCCGACGATCGTCGCCGTGCGGATCGCGATCGCGAGGTCGGCATCCCCGGCCAGCCCGAAGTAGCCGACGACGCCGCCGTAGACGCCGCGCTGGGCGGGCTCGAGCTCGTCGATGATCTCGAGCGCGCGCGGCTTCGGCGCCCCGGAGAGCGTGCCGGCCGGGAACGTCGCGCGGAACACGTCGATGCTCGTCGCGTCCGGGCGCAGGTCGCCCTCGACCGTCGACACGAGGTGCATGATGTGGCTGAACCGCTCGACCTGCATGAACTCGGTGACCTCGACGGAGCCCGCGACGCACACCTTCGAGAGGTCGTTCCGGGCGAGGTCGACGAGCATGAGGTGCTCGGCCTGCTCCTTCGGGTCGCCGAGCAGCTCGTCGGCGAGGTCGACATCCTGCTCGGGGGTCCCGCCGCGCGGCTTGGAGCCGGCGATCGGATGCGTGATGACGCGCCCGTCGCTCACCTTGACGAGGGCCTCGGGGCTCGAGCCGACGATCGCGTACTCGGAGCCGTCGGGCGCCTCGAGCGTGAGCAGGTACATGTACGGACTCGGATTGAGGGTGCGCAGCACGCGATAGACGTCGATCGGATCGGCCGTGATCTCGTGATCGAAGCGCTGCGAGACGACGACCTGGAAGACGTCGCCGTCGCGGATGTAGGCGCGCGAGCGCTCGACCGCGGCGAGGTAGTCGTCGCGCGCGGTGCGGGCGATCGGGTCCGGGGCGACCGTGAGGTCGACGTCGGCGAGCCACGCCTCGCTCGGCTGCGCGAGACCCGACTGCAGCTCGTCGAGACGGCGCTGCGCGTCGGCCCAGAGCGCGTCCTCGTCGTCGGCGCCGTCGTTGAGCGCGGCCGCGATGAGGATCGCGGAGCCCGTGCGATGGTCGAGGGCGACGAGCTCGGAGACGAAGGAGAACGCCTGACCGGGCACGTCGAAGTCGGCCGGCGGGGCGTCGGGCAGGCGCTCGAGCTGACGCACGGCCTCCCAGCCGATGAATCCGACGAGACCGCCCGTGAGCGGAGGATGCCCGTCGACCTGCGGCGTGCTCCAGCGGCGGTAGAGGTGGGTGAGCGCGTCGAGAGGCGACTCGGGGCAGTCGTCGCCGAGGGCTCGGGATGCCGGCAGCCCGTAGTCGATCCAGGTGACCCCGCCGGGTCCTTCCGTGAGCACGCCGCGCGAGCCGACCCCGACGAACGACCACCGCGACCAGATGCCGCCCTGCTCCGCGGACTCGAGCAGGAACGTCCCGGGCTTCCCCACCGCGAGCTTGCGGTAGACCCCGACCGGGGTCTCGCCGTCGGCGAAGAGGCGGCGCAGCACCGGGACGACGCGGTGGCCGGCGGCGATCGCCGCCGCGAACTCGGCGCGGGAGGTGGTCCCGGCCGTGGTCGTCGTGGTCATGGGTGAATCATTCCAGGTTTCGATCCACCGCCTGCGGCAGCCCTCAACCCACGACCGGGCTCAGCGGGTCGACGTCGAAGCAGGCGTGAGCGCCCGTGTGGCACGCGGGACCGACCTGGTGCACCGTCACGAGGATCGTGTCGCCGTCGCAGTCGAGCGCCGCCGCCCGGACGAGCTGGATGTTGCCGCTCGTGTCGCCCTTCCGCCAGTACTCCTGACGGCTGCGCGACCAGAACGTGACCCGGCCCTCGGTCAGCGTGCGCCGCAGCGCCTCGGCGTCCATGTAGCCGAGCATGAGCACGTCCCTGCTCGACTCCTCCTGGATGATCGCGGGCAGCAGCCCGTGCTCGTCGAACCTGACCCGCGCCAGAACGTCGTCGCTCATCGCACCTCGACCCCCTCCGCCCGGAGGGCGTCCTTGACCTGTCCGACGGTGAGGTCTCCGCCGTGGAACACCGAGGCCGCGAGCACCGCGTCGGCGCCGGCGGCCACGGCGGGGGCGAAGTGCTCGACCGCCCCTGCTCCCCCGCTCGCGATCACGGGCACCGTCGAGAGCTCGCGCACGAGGCCGACCAGCTCGAGATCGAATCCCTGCTTCGTGCCGTCGGCGTCGATCGAGTTGACGAGCAGCTCGCCCGCGCCGCGCTCGATCGTCTCGCGCGCCCAGGCGAGCGCGTCGAGCTCGGTCTCGGTGCGGCCGCCGTGCGTCGTGACGACGAAGCCGCTGGGGGTGCGCGGGCTGCGCTTGATGTCGAGCGAGAGCACGAGCACCTGGGCCCCGAAGCGGTCCGCGATGTCACCGACGAGAGCCGGGTTCGCGATCGCGGCGCTGTTCACGCCGACCTTGTCCGCCCCGCTCGCGAGCAGCCGCGCGACGTCGTCGGGGCTGCGCACGCCGCCGCCGACCGTGAGCGGGATGAACACCTGCTCCGCCGTCGCGGTGACGGTCGCGTACATCGTGGCGCGGGCATCCACCGTCGCGGTCACGTCGAGGAAGGTGATCTCGTCGGCGCCCTGCTCGTAGTAGCGCTTCGCGAGCTCGACGGGGTCGCCCATGTCGCGGAGGTTCTCGAAGTTCACGCCCTTCACGACCCGGCCGTCGGTGACGTCGAGGCACGGGAGGACCCGCACGCTGACCGACATGGGTCAGATCCGCGCGGCGTGGATCGACGACACGAGGATGGCGCGCGCCCCGAGCGCGTACAGCTCGTCCATGAGGTGATTGACCTCGTCGCGCGGCACCATGACCCGCACCGCGAGCCAGCCCGAGTCGCGCAGCGGCGAGACCGTCGGCGACTCGAAGCCCGGGGCGATCTTCGACGCCTGCTCGATGAGCTCGGCCGGGAGGTCGTAGTCCATGAGCACGAAGCGGTGCGCGACCATCACGCCCTGGAGGCGACGGCGGAACGTGTCGAGTCCGTCGGCGTCCTCGCGCGCGGCGATGAGCACGGCGTTCGACTCGAGGATCACGGGACCGAAGATCTCAAGCCCCTGCTTGCGCAGCGTCGAGCCGGTCTCGACGACGTCGGCGACGGCATCCGCGACCCCGAGCCGCACCGCGGACTCCACGGCGCCGTCGAGGTGCACGACCTCCGCCGCGACGCCCTGCGCCTCGAGGAAGTCGCCGACGAGCCCCGAGTACGACGTCGCGACCCGCACGCCGGCGAGGTCGGAGAGCTTCGAGAAGCGACCCGTCGGCCCGGCGAAGCGGAACGTCGACGCGCCGAAGTCGAGCGCCTCGATCTCGAGCGCCGCCGAGTGCGAGTCGAGGAGCAGGTCGCGGCCGGTGACGCCGACGTCGAGCGCGCCGGAGCCGACGTAGGTCGCGATGTCACGCGGGCGGAGATAGAAGAACTCGACGTCGTTCCGGGGGTCGGAGACGATGAGCTCCTTCGGGTCGCGGCGCACCGCGTAGCCCGCCTCGCGGAGCATCTCGACGGCGGTCTCGGACAGGGTGCCCTTGTTGGGCACGGCGATGCGCAGCATCAGGGTGGGTTCTTTCGGTCGGAGGGTCGGTGTCGGGGCGACGTCAGAGATGTCGGCCGACGTCCTCGAGACTGATGTTCTTCGCGAGCATGAGCACCTGCAGGTGGTACAGGAGCTGCGAGATCTCCTCGGCAGTCTTGTCGTCGCCCTCGTACTCGGCGGCCATCCAGACCTCGGCGGCCTCCTCGACGATCTTCTTGCCGATCGCGTGCACGCCGGCATCGAGCAGCTCGACCGTGCGCGAGCCGACCGGCCGGTCGACGGAGGTGCGCGTCAGCTCCTCGAACAGTCCGTCGAAGGTCTTCACGCCCCCAGGCTACCGGGCCGCGGCCGGAGCCCGCGTCGGCTCGAGTCGCACGATGACGCCCTTCGACACCGGGGTGTTGCTCTCCTCGGCCGCGCTGTCGAGCGGCACGAGCACGTTGGTCTCGGGGTAGTACGCCGCGGCGCAGCCCCGTGCCGTCGGATACTCGACGACGCGGTAGTTGCGCACGACGCGCTCGACGCCGTCGTGCCACTCGGTGAAGATGTCGACCCGCTGGCCGTCCTCGAGTCCGAGCTCGGCGAGGTCGTCGGGGTTCACGAACACGACGTCGCGGCCCTTCTTGATGCCGCGGTACCTGTCGTTGAGCGAGTAGATCGTCGTGTTGAACTGGTCGTGCGACCGGAAGGTCTGCAGGATCAGCCGGCCCTCGGGACGCTCGAGGTGCTCGAGCTCGTTGACGGTCAGGATCGCCTTGCCCGTGCGGGTGTTGAAGGTGCGCGAGTCGCGCGGCCCGTTCGGCAGCACGAATCCCGCCGCCTTGCGGATGTCGGCGTTGAAGTTCTCGAATCCGGGCACGACGCGCGAGATGCGGTCGCGGATGACGTCGTAGTCGTTCACGAAGGCATCCCAGTCGATCCCGTGGCGGTCGCGGCCGTCCGGGGTGCGCAACGTGGCCTTCGCCATGCCGGCGACGATCGCGACCTCGGAGAGCAGGGTGTCCGCGACGGGCTTGACCGCGCCGTGCGAGGCGTGCACGGCGCACACGCTGTCCTCGACCGACACGAACTGCGCACCTGTCTCCTGCAGGTCGACCTCGGTGCGACCGAGGGTCGGCAGGATGAGCGCCTCGCGCCCGGTGACGACGTGCGAGCGGTTGAGCTTCGTCGACACCTGCACCGTCAGCTCCGCTCCGCGCATCGCGGCCTCCGCGACCGCGGTGTCGGAGATGGCGCCGACGAAGTTCCCGCCGAGCGCGATGAACACCTTGACGTCGCCCCGCGCGAGCCCCGTGACGGCCTTGAGGGCGTCGTGCCCGTGCCGACGTGGCACGGGGAACCCGAACTCGGCCTCGAGCGCGTCCAGGAACGGCTCCGGCATCTTCTCGAAGATGCCCATCGTGCGGTCGCCCTGCACGTTGGAGTGTCCGCGGATCGGCGACGCGCCCGCCCCGGGCTTGCCGATGTTGCCGCGCAGCAGCAGGAGGTTGACGATCTCCTTGATCGTGGACACGGCCTTCTTGTGCTGCGTGATGCCCATCGCCCACGTGATGATGACCCGGTCGGCGGCGAGGTAGGCGTCGGCGAAGGCATCCAGCTCGGCGGTCGTGAGCCCGGTCGCCGCGAGCACCTCGTCCTCGTCGACCTTGCGGATGTGCGCCGCGAACGCGTCGAAGTCGGAGACGCGCTCGTCGAGGAAGGCGTGATCGAGCACGTGGCCCGGGTTCGCATCCTCGGCCTCGAGCACCTTCTTCGAGGTGCGCTGGAGGAGCGCCATGTCGCCCGCCGACCGGATCTGCAGGAACTGGTCGGCGATCGCCGTGCCCTTGCCGAGGATGCCGCGCACCTTCTGCGGGTTCTTGTACCGGATGAGGCCCGCCTCGGGCAGCGGGTTCACGGCGATGATCCTGCCGCCGTTGCGCTTGCACTCCTCGAGCGCGCTCAGCATGCGCGGATGGTTCGTGCCGGGGTTCTGGCCCAGCACGATGATCAGGTCGGCCTTGCCGAAGTCGTCGTAGGCCACCGTCGACTTGCCGATGCCGACCGTCTCGCCCATCGCGGTGCCCGTCGACTCGTGGCACATGTTCGAGCAGTCGGGGAGGTTGTTGGTGCCGAGGGCGCGCACGAACAACTGGTAGAGGAACGCCGTCTCGTTCGCGGTGCGCCCGCTCGTGTAGAAGGCCGCCTCGTCGGGGCTCGCGAGGGAGTTGAGCCGGTCGCCGATGAGCGTGAACGCGCTCTGCCACGAGATCGGCTCGTAGTGGTCGGAGTCGGCGCGCTTGTAGACGGGCTCGGTGAGCCGGCCCTGCTGGCCGAGCCAGTACTCGTCCTTGTCGAGCAGCGAGGGAATCGAGTTCTCCGACCAGAAGGAGCGCGGCACCGTGATCGGCGTCGCCTCCCAGGTGACGGCCTTCATGCCGTTCTCGCAGAACTCGAGGGTGTTGCGGTGACCCGGATCGGGCCACGCGCAGCTCATGCAGTCGAAGCCCTTCTTCTGGTTGATCGTGAGTGCGAGCTTCGCCGTGCGCGCGACGCCCATCTCCAGCAGCGCGGGCTCCATCGAGTTGAGGATCGCCGGCACGCCGACGGCCCAGGGCTCGTGGTGCCCGATCTCGAGATCGGGATAGGGGTCGGCGAACGGGGCCGGCTCGGTCACCTCGGCACCGCGCCGCACGGGCGCGCCGCTCTCGTCGTCGTGCGTCATGCCAGCACCTCCGTCCGCGTCGCGATGCGGTGCTCGCCCGCGTAGACCACCATCGACCGGCCGCGCAGGAAGCCCACGAGGGTCATGCCCTGCTCGTGCGCGAGATCGACCGCGAGCGACGACGGCGCCGACACGGCGGCGAGCACCGGGATGCCGGCCATCGACGCCTTCTGGGTGAGCTCGAAGCTCGCCCGTCCCGAGACCTGGAGCACCATCCCGCGCAGCGGCAGGAGGCCCTCGCCATGCGCCCAGCCGATGACCTTGTCGACGGCGTTGTGGCGTCCGACGTCCTCGCGGAGCACGAGCAGCTCGCCCGTGCGGCCGTCGAAGAGCGCGGCCGCGTGGAGGCCGCCGGTCTTCTCGAACACGTCCTGACCCTCGCGGAGCCGATCGGGGAAGGTCGCGAGCAGCGCGGCGTCGACCTCGAGCGGGTCGGCGGCGACCGGGTGGTGCGACGCCGTGCGGACGGCGTCGATGCTCGCCTTGCCGCAGAGCCCGCACGACGAGGTCATGTAGAAGTTGCGCTCGAGGCTCACATCGGGCTTCGCGACGCCGCGGCCGAGCGTCACGTCGAGCACGTTGAACGTGTTCTCGAGGGTCTCCTCGTCGCGGCCCGCGCAGTAGCGGATGGCGGCGACGTCGGTCGCGTGGGCGACGACGCCCTCCGAGACCAGGAAGCCCGCGGCGAGCTCGAAGTCGTGGCCGGGTGTGCGCATCGTGATGCTGAGCGACTCGCCGCCGACGCGGATCTCGAGCGGCTCCTCCACGGCGAGCAGGTCCTCACGCCGCGAGACGGTGGCCTCGGCCCCCGGCTCGCCGAGCGTGATCCGGGTGATCCGCTTCCTCGCGGTGATGCGTCCCATGGGAAATACCTATCACGATAGTGAGTGACGCGACCCCGCGGCTTAGAGTGTCCGCATGGTCGTCGATGCCCTCATTCTCGCAGGGGGGCGCTCGTCGCGGCTGGAAGGTTCCGCCAAGCAGGATCTCGTCCTCGACGGCGAGACGCTTCTCGCCCGCACGGTGGCGGCCGTGCGCGCGGTCGGCGCCCGTCAGGTGATCGTGGTCGGCGACGCGTCGATCACCGGGGTCGTCGCCGTGCGTGAGGAGCCCGCGTTCTCCGGGCCCGTGGCGGCGATCGCGACGGGACTCCGCGTCCTCCCGGAGGGGTCCTCGCCGGTGCTCGTGCTCGCGTGCGACATGCCGCGCATCGCCGAGGCGCTCCCGGTGCTCGTCGCGTCGGCGGTGGGCGACGCGACGGCGGTGGGCGACGGGGTCATCGCGGTCGATCGGGGTCGACCCCAGCAGCTCGCCTTCGTCGCCGCCCGCGACGCGCTGGACCGGGCCGTGACGACGCTGCCGACCGTCGTCGACGCCCCCGTGCGCGCGCTGCTCGCCGCACTGGACCTCGCCGAGACCGTCGTCCCCGACGGCTCGACCGACGACATCGACACGTGGGACGACGCGGCGCGCTTCGCCGCCGTGCGGCCCGAACCGCTGAGGAGTGGCACATGACCGACGACGACGACTTCGAGGCCGTGCTCGGGGACTGGGCCGACGAGGTGCGCGCCGCGCTCGGCATCGACGCCGCGGTCGACGTGAAGGCCGTGCTCGGGCTCGCCGGGGTCGCCGCGCACGCGGTGCTGCGTCCCGCGGCTCCGCTCACGACGTACCTCGTCGGCTTCGCCGCGGGTCGCGCCGCGGCTGCCGGCGAGGACCCCTC
>JAEWKY010000161.1 GCA_023457615.1 Actinomycetes bacterium
CCGCCCGCACGCTCCTCGGCCCGATAGGCCTCGGCACCGGCGGGGGCCGGCGGGGTGTCGAGAACGGGAGCGGGAGCCTCGGGCTCGGCCGCCGCCGGAGCCGGGGACGGAGCCGCCGGAGCGCCGCCGTCGTCCACCTCGAGCAGCGGCGACCCGACGGCGAGCGTCTCGCCCTCGGCGCCGTGCACCGCGGCGACGGTGCCGGCGTAGGGCGACGGCACCTCGACGACGCTCTTCGCGGTCTCGACCTCGACGACGGGCTGGTCGATGCGGATCTCGTCGCCCGGGGCGACGAGCCAGCGCACGACCTCCGCCTCGGTGAGCCCCTCGCCCAGGTCGGGGAGGGTGAAGACGCGGCTCACGCCTCGCCCCAGTGCAGCGCGTCGATGGCCTCGAGGATGCGGTCGACGTCGGGCAGGTAGTACTTCTCGAGCTTCGGCGGGGCGAACGGCACGTCGAGTCCCGTCACCCGGCGCACGGGCGCCTCGAGATGCTCGAAGCAGCGCTCGGCGACGCGCGCGGCGATCTCGGAGGCGACGCTCGCGAAGCCGGGCGCCTCGGCGACGACGACGGCCCGGCCGGTCGCGCGCACGGCATCCATCACCGTCGCGTCGTCGAAGGGCGCGAGGGTGCGCACGTCGACCACCTGCACGCTGCGGCCCTCGCCCTGGGCGATCTCGGCCGCCTGCATCGCGGTCGCGACGGCGGCGCCGTAGGCGATCACCGTGACGTCGGTGCCGGCCCGGGCGATCGCGGCCTCGCCGATGCGAGCCGTCCGGGAGGTGTCGACGGGCGCCTTCGACCAGTACAGCTTCTTGTGCTCGAGGAAGACGACGGGGTCGGGGCTGTCGATCGCGGCGCGCAGGAGCGAGTAGGCGTCCTGCGGGGTCGCGGGCGCGACCACGGTGAGACCCGGCGTGTGCGCGTAGTACGCCTCGGACGAGTCGCAGTGGTGCTCGACGCCGCCGATGCCTCCGCCGTAGGGGATGCGGATCACCATCGGCAGGCGCACGGCGCCCTTCGTGCGGTTGCCCATCTTCGCCACGTGGCTGACGACCTGCTCGAACGCCGGATACGCGAAGGCGTCGAACTGCATCTCGACGACGGGGCGCATGCCGTTCATCGCCATGCCGACGGCCGTGCCGACGATGCCGGACTCGGCGAGCGGGGTGTCGAAGACCCGGTCCTCCCCGAAGCGCGCCGTGAGCCCGTCGGTGATGCGGAACACGCCGCCGAGCGCCCCGACGTCCTCACCGAACACGAGCACCGACGGGTCGGCCTCGAGGGCGTCGGCGAGCGCGCGGTTGAGGGCGCCCGCCATCGTGAGCGACTCGACGGCCGGGGGAGCGGCCACGGGGGCCTCGTCGAGCAGGGTCATCGGGTCTCCTCTCGGGACAGCTCGTCGGCGAGCCGGTTCCACTGCTCCTCGAGCTGCGGGGTGCGGGTCGCGTAGACGTGGCGCACGAGGTCTTCGGGATCGAGCTCGGCGTCGGTGCCCAGCGCGTCGCGCAGCGCGGCGGCGACCTCCTCGGCCTCGGCGGCGAAGGCCTCCTCGGTCGCGGCGTCGAGCGCCTTGCGGCTCTTCAGGTGCGCGCGGAGCCGGGTGAGCGGGTCGCGTTCGACCCACGCCTTGACGTCGTCGCCGTCGCGGTAGCGCGTGTCGTCGTCGGCGTTGGTGTGGGCGAGCATGCGATAGGTGTGGGCTTCGACCAGGCTCGGACCGCCACCAGCCCGAGCCCGGTCGACCGCCTCGCCGAGGACGGCGAGAAGCGCGGCGACGTCGTTGCCGTCGACGCGCGTGCCGGGCATCCCGTACCCCACGGCCTTATGGGCGAGCGACGGGGCGGCGGTCTGCCGCGACAGCGGCACGGAGATCGCGAACTCGTTGTTCTGGTTGAAGAACACCACCGGGAGGTGGTACACGGCCGCGTAGTTGAGGGCCTCGTGGAAGTCGCCCTCGCTCGTCGCGCCGTCGCCGCAGAGGGCGAGCACGACGGTGTCCTCACCGCGCAGCTTCGCGGCGTGCGCGAACCCGACGGCGTGCAGGAGCTGGGTCGCGAGCGGGGTCGCCTGCGGGGCGACCTGGTGCTCGCGCGGGTCGTACCCGGAGTGCCAGTCCCCCTTCAGCAGCACCATGGCATCCGCGGGGTCGACGCCGCGCGCGATGACGGCGACCGAGTCGCGATAGGTGGGGAAGAGCCAGTCGCCGTCGGCGAGCACCTGGGCGGCGGCGATCTGGCACGCCTCCTGCCCGGTCGAGGCGGGGTAGACCGCGAGGCGGCCCTGGCGCACGAGGGCGTTGCACTGGTCGTTGATGCGGCGGCCGAGCACGAGACCCCGGTACGCCTCGCGCAGGCGCTCGGCCGAGGGCAGCGCGAAGTCGGGATCGGCGACCTTCTTGCCGGCGGCATCGACGAGCTGGACGGGGACGTCGCGCGGCAGCAACGCTCGGTCGTCGCGGGTGACGGTCGTACTCATGGACGCTCCACTGCGTTCGATGGATGTCCACTCAGAGTGCGGCGCGCGCTCCGTTTGTCGCAACCGAGCGAGCATTCCCGAGAATTATCGACACGAAAGTGCCCGATGGCTTAGATTGCATCTAATCGCCGGAACGATCGGCGGGGAGGGCGGGCCCGTGGAGCTGGACGAAGTGGACGAGCGCATCGTCGACGTGCTGCGCCGCGACGGCCGCGCCTCGATGAGCGCCCTCGCCGAGGCCGTGCACATCTCGCGCGCGAGCGCGTACACGCGTGTCAACAGGCTCGTCGCGTCGGGTGTGATCGCGGGCTTCACGGCCCGGATCGATCCCGTCAAGGCGGGTCAGCACGCGTCGGCGTACGTGTCGCTGTCGATCGATCAGACCTCGTGGCAGGAGGTGCGCGCGCGGCTCGCGAGCATCCGCGGCATCGAGCACATCGCGTTGCTGGGCGGCGACTCCGACGTGCTGCTGCTCGTGCGTGCGCGGGACAACGGCGACCTGCGCCGCGTCGTGCTCGAGGAGCTGCAGGCGATCCCCGCGGTGAAGTCGTCGCGCACCTCGCTCATCTTCGAGGACTTCGAGCCCGCGCGCGACTGATCCCGGGTCGCGGTGCGCCGGCCCGCGGGCCGCGCGCTGCGCACGCGCCTGCCGTGCGGGTCGGCGAGCTCGCGCACCGCCCCGCGGGCTCGAAGCGCCACCGGGGAGATCGAAGCGCGGCCGGTCGCGAGGGTTAGACATGTTTGAGATATTTCTGTAATGTTCGAATGACGCCGACGGGGGCGTCGGACGGAGGACGCCGGGATGTCGCAACGGGACATCGCTCGCGGGCGCGGCGAGCTCTTCGCCGATCCGGGCCCCGACGGCCTGCTGCACCGCGCCTTCCTGCGCGGCGAGGGCCACTCCGCCGCCGACGTGCGCCGTCGCCCGGTCATCGGCATCGCCTCCAGTTGGAGCGAGCTCAGCCCGTGCAACGCGGGGCTGCGGGACGTCGCCGCCGCGGTGAAGCGCGGCATCGCCGACGCGGGCGGACTGGGACTCGAGTTCCCGACGATCTCGCTCTCGGAGCCCTTCCTGCGCCCCACGAGCATGCTGCTGCGCAACCTCATGTCGATGGACGTCGAGGAGATGATCGGCGGCTCGCCGATCGACGGCGTCATCCTTCTCGCGGGGTGCGACAAGACGGTGCCCGCGCAGCTCATGGGGGCGATCTCGGCCGACGTGCCGGCGATCATGGTGACCGCGGGGCCGCGCCCGGTGTCGTGCTGGAAGGGCTCGGCGCTCACGATCGACGAGGTCTGGCCGCTCATCGACGAACGGCGGCTCGGACGGCTGGGCGACGACGACTGGAACGCCCTCGAAGGCGACCTCAACGTCGGCGTCGGCACGTGCAACGTGCTCGGCACCGCCGTCACGATGGCGGCGATCGCCGAGGTGCTCGGCTTCGCCCTCCCGGGCAGCGCCCTGCTTCCGGCGGGCACGCCCGAGCACGCCGCGAACGCCGAGGCGGCCGGCCGCGCGATCGTCGACGCGGTCGCGCGCGACGTGCGCCCGTCCGCCCTGGTCACCCGGGCATCCCTCGAGAACGCCGTCAGGATGCTGTGCGCCCTCGGCGGCTCGACGAACGCCGTCATCCACCTCGAGGCCCTCGCCGGACGCGCGGGCGTCGAGCTCGGGACGGACGCCCTCGGCGCCTGGACCGCGTCGACACCGCTCCTCGCCGACGTGCGGCCGACGGGGCGCCATCTGCTCGCGGACCTCGAGGCCGCGGGCGGCGTGCCGGCCGTCGTGCGGGAGCTCGGCGAGCTCTTCCACGGGCAGACCCCGACCGCCCTCGGCGGCACGTGGGCCGAGACCGCCGCGGCGGCGACGGGGGGCTCGGCGGCGCTGCGCTCGACCGCCGATCCGCTCGCCGCGCAGGGGCTCGCCGTCCTGACGGGAACCCTGGCCCCGGGCGGGGCGGTCACGAAGCTCGCCCTCGGCGCGCCGACCGGACGGCGCCGGGGACGCGCGGTCGTGTTCGAGGGAGTCGCCGATCTCAACGCGCGCATCGACGACGAGAACCTCGACGTGGATGCCGACAGCGTGCTCGTGCTCCGCGGCGTCGGCACCCTCGGAGCACCCGGCATCCCCGAGGGCGGGCACCTGCCTATCCCGGCCCGGCGCGCGCGCGCGGGGGTCACCGACATGGTGCGGGTGACCGACGCGCGCATGAGCGGGACGGCGACCGGCACCGTGATCCTGCACGTGACCCCCGAGTCGGCCGCCGGCGGTCCGCTCGCCTACGTGCGCGACGGCGATCTCATCGAGGTGGACGTCGTCGCCGGCACTCTCGACCTCCTCGTCGACGCCGCCGAGCTGGCCGCGCGCGAGCCGGTCGTGGCACGGCCCGCCGCGCCCCGCGGCTACCGCCGCCTGTACGCCGAGCACGTGCTGCAGCCCGATCGCGGCTGCGACTTCGACTTCCTGCGCGCCGACGCCGAGCCGGGGCCGCCGCGTGTCTGAGCCCGTCGGCTTCGTCGGCCTGGGGGCGATGGGGGAGAGGATGGC
>JAEWKY010000162.1 GCA_023457615.1 Actinomycetes bacterium
CTCGAGTCGCGCGACGCCGACCCCGCGGCGGCCGCCGTGCGCTACGCCGAGGCGACCCGCATCGACGACGCCCCGCAGTCGCTGCGCTACGACCTCGACGAGGTGCACGAGGACCTGCTCGGCGAGACGGCCGTGCCGCGCTCCGCCTTCGCGCACGCGAGCAAGTCGGACGCGAACCTCATCCCGGACTACCCCGCCGAGCCCGAGCCCGAGGCGCAGCCGGTCTACGCCGCCCGCCGCTCCGCCCTCGCCCACGCGCCGTCGACGAGCACCGTGCCCGCGTGGATCCTCACGCTCCTGCCCGTCTACATGCTGCTCGTCGGCATGATGGTGCTGCTCGGCGGCACCGACGCCTCGCTCGCGCCCGTGACGATCGCCCTCGTCGTGGGCGTGCCGTGGGTGGCGGGCGTCGCGATCTCTTTCCTCGACCACCGGATGCTGCGCCGCCACGGCCTGCACCGCCCGGCGCACTGGCTGTGGTCGGTGCTCGGCGCGCCGGTGTACCTCATCGCCCGGCTCGTCGCGACGGTGCGCGAGGCCGGCACCGGGTTCGGACCCGTGCTCACCTACCTCGTGCTCGCGCTGTTCATGGCCGGCGCGGTCGTCGCCGTGCCGGGGCTCGCGATGGAGCTCTCCCCCGCGTCGTTCTCGGCCGAGGCGGAGCGCTCCGTGGCCGACGACGCGCGGTCGCTCGGCGCCGATCTCACGATCGACTGCCCCGACACCCCGCCGCTGCTCGTGCAGCAGTCGTTCTCCTGCCGCGCCACCAACTCCGACGGCCAGAGCTTCGACGTGCGCGTGAGCCTGCAGCGCTCCAACGGCTGGATCGACTGGCGCGTCGACGACTGGGGCGTCTTCACCGTCGGCTCCTGAGCGCCCGCTGGCGACGTCGGCGGCGTCTCCCCTGAGCGTCGGCCCGGGATTCCTGAGCCTCGGCTGGGAAACACACCCGAACGGGGTGCGGAGACTCGGGGGTTCTCTCCCTAGACTGGGCGCACCCCTGCACCACCCGACCTGCACCCGCCTTCGCACTCGTCCTGCAGACGACCCGCCCCGAAGGAGACCGGCTTGACCGACCAGGCGATCCGCGTCGTGCCCGCGGGATGGTACGAAGACCCCGCGTCGAGCGCCCACGTGCGCTGGTGGAACGGTCTCGCGTGGACCGAGCACACGACCCTCAAGCCCACCGCCCCGCCGCAGCCGACGGCCGAGCAGCTCGCCCAGCAGCGGGCGCAGCACAGCTACCTCGACGCGTACTCGCAGCGCACCGAGACGGTCACGACGTCGACGGGCTCCGTGCACACGCCGGAGACGCTCGCCCGCATCGCCGAGGCACGCGAGCTCGAGCGGCAGTACGGCATCAGCACGGCCGAGCACGACGTGATCGTGCGCGCCGCGACAGAGGGCGCCGCGACGGAGGGGGCCGCGCGCGAGACGCACGGCCACGCCGATCCCGCCGCCCAGGAGCAGAGCCGCGCCGCCCACCGCGCGCTGCAGACCGCGGCGACCGACTACGACTCCGACGACGAGCGCACCTCGACCGCCTCGGCCTGGTTCATCGCCCTCTGGCCGCTGCTCACCCTCGTCGCGGCCGTCGCGGCCGCCTACGTGTTCTTCTACGTCACGCCGGAGCCGAGCGTCGCGGGCATCCCGCTCATCGCGGGACTCGTCCTCGTGCCGCTCGTGCTGACGTTCGCCTGGGCGGCGACGGATGCGCGCAAGCTCCGTCAGCGCGGCCATCGGCCCGCGAGCGCGGCCTTCTCGCTGCTCGGACCGCTCGTCTATCTCATCGCCCGACGCGCCCGCGTGGCCGGATCGGGGCCGCTCGTGACCCTCATCCTGCTCACTCTCGCCGTCGCGGGCGGGCCGACCGCGGCCTACCTCACCGGCTCCGCGGCCCCGGCGACGAAGGCGCTCGAGATCCAGCAGGCGATCCGCGCCGACCTCGTCGGCAGCGGCCAGCTCGCCTCGGTGACGTGCCCCGTCTTCGTCGAGAGCCTCGCCGCGGGCACCCTGTACACGTGCAACGGCACGTTGCCGGACGGCACGGCGAAGCGGGTCTGGGTGAGCATCGAGGACAGCGCGGGCTCGTTCGCGTACGCCCTCGCCGTCCGCTAGTCAACGCGGTGGTCGTTCCGGCGGCCGCGGCGTAGCGTCGACGCATGGTCGATCGCCTCGTCACGCCCGGATCCGAGATCTCCCCCGACACCGGCGTCGGCTACGACTTCGAGCAGGTGGCACCCGGGGTCTCCGCGGCGGCACCGCAGCCGAACCCCGACGCGCTCGTCGAGCGCAACCGGGTGAGCCGGGGCGACGAGCTCGAGCGCACCGACGACTGAGCCGCGACCAGCCCGTCCGGCCCGCGACCCAGCCCGTCCGGCCGGCTGACAGGCCCGCCGGCCGAGCGCACGACCGCGGGACCTGCGCGGCCACACCGCGCGTTCCCACTCCCGCCTGACGTCCCCACGCCCGCCTGACGTTCCTACGCCCGCCTGACGTTCCCGCGCCCGCCTAAGCTGTGCGGGTCATGCGGATCCTGATCATGCGCCACGGCCAGACGCCGGCCAACGTCCTCGGGCTCCTCGACACGGCCGCGCCCGGGCCCGGTCTCACCGCGCTCGGCGCCCGGCAGGCCGAGGCCGTCGTCGGCGCGCTCGGCGACGAGTCGATCGCGGCGATCTACGTCTCGCGGCTGCGCCGCACCCACGAGACCGCGGCCCCGCTCGCGGCGGCGCTCGGGCTCGCACCGATCGAGCTCGCCGGCACGCACGAGATCGAGGCGGCGGCGTTCGAGGGGCTCGCTGACCACGACTCGGTGCGCGACTACCTGAGCACCGTCTTCGCCTGGGGCGAGGGCGACCTCGGCCGCGCCATGCCCGGCGGACCGGACGGCCACGCCTTCTTCGCGCGGTTCGACGCCTCCGTCGCCGAGGTCGTCGCGGCGCATCCCGCCGACGCCACGGTCGTGATCGTCAGTCACGGCGCGGCGATCCGCGTCTGGACGGGCGCCCGCGTCGCGCACCTCGGCGACGGCTTCACGGGCGACCACCCCCTCGACAACACGGGCATCGTCGTCGTCGAGGGCTCCCCCGAGCTCGGCTGGACCGCCCTGTCGTGGGGCGGCGTGCCCGTCGGCGG
>JAEWKY010000163.1 GCA_023457615.1 Actinomycetes bacterium
GGGGGGGGGGGGGCCCCCGGGCGGCGGCCGCATGCAGCGCCGTCGTGTCGAACACGGGGACCGGGGAGTCGTCCGCGCCGACGAGCAGCGTGATCTCGGTGCAGCCCAGGATGACGGCATCCGCCCCCGCCGCGACGAGCCGCTCGATCACGCCGCGGTAGGCGTCGCGCGACGTCTCGGCGACGACCCCGTGCACGAGCTCGTCGTAGATGATCCGATGCACCGTGTCGCGGTCGTCGGCCCCGGGCGTCAGCACGTCGAGGCCGAACCCCTCGACGAGACGGTCGCGGTAGAACGGGCGCTCCATCGTGAAGCGCGTGCCGAGCAGCCCGACCCGACGGCGGCCGCCGGCGACCAGCGCGGCGCCCGTGGGCTCGGCGATGTGCAGCAGAGGGATGCCCGCCGCCTGCTCGATCTGCGGAGCGACGAGGTGCATCGTGTTGGTGCAGAGCACGAGGAGGTCGGCTCCCGCACGCGCGAGTCCGGCGGCTCGCTCGCCGAGCAGCCGCGCGGCCCCCGCCCAGTCGTCCGACGCCTGGAGCGCCTCGATCTCGGCGAAGTCGACGCTCGCCAGCAGCAGGTCGGCGGAGTGGTGCCCGCCGCGCCGCGCCGCGACGCCCTCGTTGATCGCGCGGTAGTACAGCTCGGTCGACTGCCAGCTCATGCCGCCGAGCAGCCCGAGAGTGGTCATGCGACCCAGGGTAGGCGGATCAGCGAGGGCTCAGGCGCACGACCGGGATGACGCGGCCACCCGTGCGCTCCTCGTACTGCGCGAAGGCCGGCGAGCGCTCGAGGAACCGCGCCCAGGCGGCATCCCTCTCCTCGCCCTGCAGCGCCGTCGCGCGGACGGGCACGGTGTCGATGCCCCCGCGCTGATCGGGCGACTCGATCTCGGCGTCGGGGTTCGCCGCGAGGTTGTGGAACCACGCGGGATGCTCGGGCGCCCCGCCCTTCGAGGCCGCGATGAGCCACCCCTCGTCGTCGCGCAGGGCGAGCACCGGATGCACACGCGGCGCGCCGCTCTTCGCGCCCGTCGAGTGCACGAGCACGAGGTCGGTGCCGAAGCCCCGGCTCACCGCCCCGCCGTTGGCGCGGAACTCGTCGATGATCGCGTCGTTGAAGCTCACACCGGGTTCAGCGTCGAAGCCGGTCGCCGTATTCCTCGCGCGCCCCTGAGTTGCAGTCGCGCCCCGGAGTTGCGACGCGCGTGCAACAAACGCGAGCTCAAGCCCCCGACAGGGCCTTCCGCACGCGCTGCACCGAGACGGGGCCGGCCGCACCGAGGTGCTGGGCGAAGAGGGAGAGCCGCAGCTCCTCCAGCATCCACCGCACCTCGACGAGGCGGGGATCGGTGTCCGGCGCGAGGGGCAGGGTGCCGCCGACCTGCTCGTAGAGGTCGATCGCCTGCTCGACCTCGGTCTGCCAGGCGCGGTCGCGACCGGGGTTCTCGGTGAGCTTCGCGACGCGGTGCAGGAGTCCCGCGAGGTAGACCGGCACGCGGCGCAGCCGGGTGACGCCGGTCGTCGCGACGAATCCCGGATGCACGAGCGCGTCGAGCTGCGACCGGGCGTCGCCGAGGGGGCCGAGGAAGGCGAGCGAGGATGCGGACGAGATCGCCCGATCCACCTCGCGCGCCGCAGTGAGCACGCGCGCCGCGGTCGAGACGGTGGCGAACATCCCGTCGACGAGGCCGCCGGAGACCTCGGCCCGCAGCGTCTCGAAGCCGGCGAGGTCGCGCGGCGCCGCCGAACCCATGAGCGAGGTGATCGTCGCGAGGAGGGCGTCGTCGAGGAGTGCGTTGGCCGACGGGTAGGGCGAGGCGGCGAGGGCGAGCTTCTCGGCCGAGGTCAGGTGGTCGCGCACGTAGCCCGCGGGCGACGGGAGCCCGAGGGCGAGCAGCCGCCGCACGCCGAGCGGATGCGCGGTCTGCGCCTCGAGCTCGGTCGCGAACACGCGCACCCCGACGGAGCGGCCCTCGTCGACGAGCGCCGGGAAGCCCCGCACGCCGCCCGTCTCGACGACCTCGGGCAGCTCCCCGTCAGGCCAGGCCGTGAGCCCCGACCGTTCGAGCTCCTGCCCGGGACGGGCGACGACCGCGGCGACGCGCTCCCGCGCCTTCTCGGCGAACCGCAGCCGGAGCGCCGAGAGGTCCTTCGACATCCCGACGCGCTTCCCGCGGCCGTCGACCGCGGCGTACGTCACGCGGAGGTTCGCCGGCACCCGGTCGAGCTCGAAGTCGGCCGGGTCGACCGGGGTGTGCGTCGCGGCCCGGATGGCGCGCGCGAGCTCCGCGCGCAGCGGCGCGACCGGGTCGAGCCCGGGGAGCAGGCGCCGGGCCCAATCGCCCGCGGGCACGACGTTCTTGCGGATCGCCTTCGGCAGCGCCTTGAGCAGCGCCGTGACGAGCTCCTCGCGCAGGCCGGGCACGAGCCACTCGAACGGCGCCCCGTCGACGGTCGCGAGCCGCTCGAGCGGCACCTCGACCGTGACCCCGTCGTCGTCGGCGCCCGGTTCGAAGCGGTAGCGCAGCGCGAGACCGTGCAGCCGATCGGGGAAGGCGTCGGGGTCGAGCGCCTCGTCCTCCTCGTCGAGCAGGTCGGCCCGGGTGAGCGTGAGCAGGTCGGGCGTCGCGCGGCGGGCATCCTTCCACCACCGCTCGAACGCGCGCACGTCGCGGATGTCGTCGGGCACCCGCGAGGAGTAGAACGCGACGAGGGCCTCGTCATCCGACAGGATGTCGCGCCGACGCGTGCGCTCCTCGAGCAGCCCGAGCTCGCGCCGCAGCTCGCGGTTGGCGGCGTCGAAGGCGTAGAGCGCGTTGCCCTTCACGGGGTACGGCCAGTCGCCGTCGACGAGCGCGTGCCGCACGAAGAGCTCGCGCGCCTCGAGCGGATCGACGCGCGCGAGCTGGATTCGGCGGCGCGCGACGATCGGCAGCCCGAACAGCGTCACCCGCTCCCAGGCGACCGCCGAGCCCTGCTTCTTCTCCCAGTGCGGCTCGGAGTAGGAGCGCTTCGCGAGATCGCCGGCGAGCTTCTCGGCCCAGGCCGGATCGATCGCCGCCACCGTGCGGGCGAACAGGCGCGAGGTCTCGACGAGCTCGGCGGCCATGACGAACTCGGGCGTCTTCTTCGCGAGCGCCGACCCCGGGAAGATCATGAACCGCTGACCGCGGGCACCTTGGAAGTCGCGCTTCTCGCGGTCGCGCATGCCCAGCCGCGAGAGCAGTCCCGCGAGCAGCGACCGGTGGATCCCGTCGGCATCGGTGCTGGGAGACCCCGGCACGAGCCCGAGCGGCTTGGCGGCCCTCACGAGCTGCCGATACAGGTCCTGCCACTCGCGGATGCGCAGGTAGTTGAGGTACTCGGCCTTGCACATCCGGCGGAAGGCGCTCGACGAGCGGTCGCGCTGCTCCTTCTCGACGTGGTTCCAGAGGTTGAGCAGCGTGACGAAGTCGCTCGTCGGGTCGACGAACCGCGCGTGCAGCTGGTCGGCCTGCGGGCGCTTCTCGACGGGGCGCTCGCGCGGATCCTGGATGCTGAGCCCCGCGACGATGACGGCGACCTCGCGGACGACACCCTGCCGCTTCGCCTCGACGAGCATGCGCCCGAACCTCACGTCGACGGGGAGCTGCGACAGCATCCGCCCGATGCTCGACAGCCGGGCGCCCTCGGTCGCGCCGAGCTCCGCGAGCAGGTCGAGGCCGTCGCGCACGCCGCGCTGATCGGGCGGCTGCAGGAACGGGAACGCCTGGATGTCGCCGAGCCCGAGCGCCATCATCTGCAGGATGACCGCCGCGAGGTCGGTGCGCAGGATCTCGGGATCGGTGTACTCGGGCCGGCGGGCGAAGTCGTCCTCGGCGTAGAGCCGGATCGCGATGCCGTCGCTCGTGCGGCCCGCGCGTCCCGAGCGCTGATTCGCCGACGCCTGCGAGATCGCCTCGATCGGCAGCCGCTGCACCTTCGCGCGCGGGCTGTACCGCGAGATGCGGGCGGTGCCGGCATCCACGACGTACCGGATGCCGGGCACCGTGAGGCTCGTCTCGGCCACGTTGGTCGCGAGCACGACGCGACGGCGGATGCCGGGGGCGCGCTTCGTGTCGAACACGCGGTGCTGCTCGGCGGCGGAGAGGCGTCCGTAGAGCGGCACGATCTCGGTGCCCGGGCGGGCGGAGAGCGCGTCCTGGGCGTCGCGGATCTCCGCCTCGCCGGAGAGGAAGACGAGCACGTCGCCGTCCGGCTCCCGGGCGAGCTCGTCGAGCGCGGCGGCGATCCCCTGCAGGTAGTCGAGGTCCTCGACCACCTCGCCCTCGTCGTCTTCGAGGGTCTCCGAGACGAGCGGCCGGTAGCGCACCTCGACCGGGTAGGTGCGTCCCGAGACCTCGACGATCGGGGCGGGGGTGCCGTCGGGGCGCGCGAAGTGCCGTGCGAACGACTCGGGGTCGATCGTCGCCGAGGTCACGATCACCTTGAGGTCGGGGCGCCGGGGGAGCAGCTGGGCGAGGTAGCCGAGCAGGAAGTCGATCGTGAGCGACCGCTCGTGCGCCTCGTCGATGATGATCGTGTCGTAGCGCCTCAGGTCGCGGTCGCGCTGCAGCTCGGCGAGCAGGATGCCGTCGGTCATGAGCTTCACGCGGGTGTCGCGTCCGGCCCGGTCGTCGAAGCGCACCTGGTAGCCGACCACGCTGCCGAGCTCGACGCCGAGCTCCCACGCGATGCGCTCCGCGACGCTGCGGGCGGCGATGCGCCGGGGCTGGGTGTGGCCGATCCTCTCGCGTCCGAGCTCGAGGCAGATCTTCGGCAGCTGGGTCGTCTTGCCCGATCCCGTCTCGCCCGCGACGATCACGACCTGGTTCTCGGCGATGACGCGCGCGAGCTCGTCCCGCACGGCGCTGACCGGCAGCTCCGGCGGGTACGTGATCTTCAGGTCGGCAGACATGAGCCCTCCAGGATATTCGCTGGAGGGCTCATGTCGGTGCGGCTCAGGAGACGGCGAGGAGCTCCCGCTCGAGGCGCGCGTACGACGCCTCCATCCCGTCGGTCATGCCGGTCGCGAGGATCATGTCGCGCTGCTCGACGCTCGGGTAGGTGATGAGCAGCGTCATGAGGGTGACGCCGTCGGCCTCGTCGAACGTGAGGTCGTTGACGTTGGCGGGGGCGTCGAGGCCCGTCATCCGCTCGGTCGTGACCATGCGGCGCTCGGGCTCGATCACGAGGTTCTCGCCCTCGAAGCCGAACGCCTCGCCCGGCTGCCCCTCCTCGGGCGCCCACGCGTTGCGGTACGAGCCGCCCACGACGAGGTCGTTCTCGCACACCGTCATGACCCAGCCGTCGGGGCCGAGCAGCCAGCGCCGCAGGAGGTCGGGCTCGGTGTGCGCGCGCCAGAGGAGGTGCCGCGGGGCGTCGAACGCGCGCGTGATGGCGACGTGGGTGTCGTCGACGAGCGAGGTCTGCGTGCCCTTGCCCAGCGCGTACTCCCGCAGGTCGGCGAGCACGGCGTCGAGCTGCCCGAAGGCCTGCGTCATCCCCTCGACCTGGCCCATCGCGATGACCTGCTCGAGCGCCTCGGCGGTCGGCGACGCCGACGCGACGGTGACGCGCGATCCGGTCGCCGTGCTCTCGAACGTGAGCGTCATGACGCCGGCCGGCATCGTGGAGTCGACCTCGCCGTGCTCGTCGGCGAACGCGTCGCGCGCGACGATGCGGTGCGGCTCCTCGATCTCGTCGAAGTCCCAGCGGCCGTGGAACCGCTGCCCCTCGGGGCTCGTCATCCAGTAGTGCGCGATGCCGCCGGGGCGGAGGTCGTAGGTGTCGAACGTCGCGGGGTAGCCGGGCGGGCCCCAGAAGCGCTCGAGCTTCCGCGGGTCGGCGAAGGCGTCCCACAGGCGCTCGACGGGAACGGGGAAGTCGGCCACGAGCGTCATCGTGAGCGCCTCGGGGTCGGTGGTGACGGATGTCACGGGCATGGTGCTCTCCTTGTTCTTCGGTTCGGTCAGTCGTCGTCGGCGAGGAGCGCATCGAGGCGATCGATGCGTCCGCGCCACAGTTCGGCGTAGGCGTCGAGCAGTGCTCGCGCGCGCGCGAGCTGCTCGGGGTCGGCACGCACGATGCGCGCGCGACCGCGGGTCTCCTTGGTCACGAGTCCTGCTCCCTCCAGCACGGCGACGTGCTTCTGCACGGCCGCGAACGACATCGCGTAGTCGGCGGCGAGCTCGCTCACCGAAGCCTCACCGGTGAGGGTGCGGCGCACGATGTCCCGGCGCGTGGCGTCGGCGAGGGCGTGGAAGATGCGGTCGACCTCGGCGTCGCTGAGTTCTACTTGTACAACCATTTGGTTGTACGTTACGTCGGGTCGAGGCGGATGTCAACGGTCCGCCTAGCCTGGACGCATGGCTCCCTCTCCGCTCGTCTCCGCCGCCGAGCTGCACGACGTGCTCGGCCGGGTGCGCATCCTCGACGTGCGCTGGCGCCTCGACCGTCCCGACGGGCGTGCCGACTACGAGCACGGCCACGTCCCGGGAGCCGTCTACGTCGACCTCGATGGCGAGCTCTCCGACCACGCCCGACCGGCGACCGAGGGGCGGCATCCGCTGCCGTCGACCGCCGCGCTCCAGGCGGCCGCGCGTCGCTGGGGGGTGCGGCGCGACGACATCGTGGTCGCGTACGACGACCTGGGCGGGCAGTCCGCGGCGCGGGCCTGGTGGCTGCTGCGCGACGCGGGCGTCGACGTGCGCGTGCTCGACGGCGGTCTCGCCGCCTGGCGCGACGCGGGCTTCGACCTCGAGACGGGCGAGGTGACCCCGCGCGGCGGCGACGTCACGCTGCGTCGCGGACTCATGCCCGTGCTCCACCTCGACGCCGCCGCCACGTTCGCCGACGTCGGCACACTGCTCGATGCCCGCGCGGCGGAGCGGTACCGCGGCGAGGTCGAGCCCGTCGACTCGCGCGCGGGCCACATCCCCGGCGCGATCAGCGCCCCGACCGCCGCCAACCTCGACGCCGACGGGCGGTTCCTGCCGCCCGACGCCCTGCGGGCCCGCTTCCGCGACCTCGGCGTCGAAGCCGGCGCGCCCGTCGCTGCGTACTGCGGCTCCGGCGTCACCGCGGCGCACGAGGTGCTCGCGCTCGAACTCGCCGGGTTCGGCGCGGCGCTGTTCCCCGGATCGTGGAGCGCCTGGTCGCAGCATCCCGATCGCCCGATCGCGACGGGATCCAGCCCGCGCTGAGCCGCCGGTGGCAGGATCGTGGGGTGACTTCGATCCCCACTGTCCTGCTCAACGACGGCCACCGCATCCCCCAGCTCGGCTTCGGCGTCTTCAAGGTCGACCCCGCCGAGACGGAGCGCATCGTCACCGAGGCACTCGAGGCCGGCTACCGGCACATCGACACCGCCGCGATCTACGGCAACGAGACCGGCGTCGGCGCCGCGATCGAGAAGTCGGGCATCGCGCGTGACGAGCTGTTCATCACGACGAAGCTGTGGAACTCCGACCAGGGCACCCAGTCGGCCCTCGACGCGATCGACCTGAGCCTCTCCAAGCTCGGCCTCGGCCACGTCGACCTCTACCTCATCCACTGGCCGCGCCCCGACCTCGACCGCTACCTCGAGTCCTGGCTCGCGATGGAGCAGATCCGCGACGCCGGCAAGGCCACGAGCATCGGCGTCTCGAACTTCCACGTGCCGCACCTCGAGAAGCTCGCGGCCGGGTCGTCGACGGTGCCCGCGGTCAACCAGATCGAGCTGCATCCGACGTTCCAGCAGCGCGAGCTGCGGGCCTATGGCGCGGAGCACGGCATCGCGATCGAGGCCTGGGGCCCGCTCGGTCAGGGCAAGTACGACCTGTTCGGCCTGCCGGCGATCCAGGAGGCGGCGGCGGCCCATGGCGTGAGCCCGGCGCAGGTCGTCATCCGCTGGCACCTGCAGAGCGGCATCGTCGTCTTCCCGAAGTCGAACTCCGCCGAGCGCATGCGGCAGAACCTCGACGTCTTCGGGTTCGAGCTCACGCCCGACCAGATGGCGGCGATCGACGCCCTCGACGCGGGCAACCGGGTCGGCTCGGATCCCGACACCGCGACCTTCTGAGCGGGCCGCCGGCACGCTCGAGCCTCCCGTTCTGAACGCGGAACGAGACGCACGACGTGGACGGCCGCTCACTCCCCGCCGAGCAACGAGACCCGCACCCCGCGCGGGGTCGCAGCGAGCAGGTCGGCGATGCCGTCGGCCGCGAACGCCGCCTCGAGGTCGGCGCGGCTCTCGCTGAAGTGCGCCCAGTCCTCGCAGTGCACGCCGACGACGGCTCGGGCGCCGAGGATGCGCGTCGCCGCGACGGCGTCCTCGGCGGTGAGGGTGAGCGCCGCGTCGATCGCCGGCACCCGGGCCGCACCCGCGAACAGCACGGCGAGCCCGACGGGGGCGTGCCGCGCCGCGATCTCGACGACCGCGTCGATCTCGGAGTTGTCGCCGCTCACGTAGACGCTCGGCTCGCCGGGCGCCTCGAGCAGGAACCCCGTGACCGGCCCGACGATGTCGCCCGGCCCGTGCAGCGCGGGCACGGCGGTCACCCGCAGCCCGCGCCGCTCCGCGACCTCCCAGGCCGCGAGACCGCGCACGTTCGACAGCGCGAGGTCGGTGGCGGCGGCGGGGGTCGTGAGCGTCGGGATGCCCGAGCGCACGAGCTCGAGACCCGAGGAGTCGAGGTTGTCCTCGTGCTCGTGATGGCTCAGCAGGACGAGGTGCACGGGCGGGAGGGCCGCGACCCCGAGCGCCGGGCCGCGGGTCTTCTCGAGCGGCGTGCCGCCGGGGTCGGGGTAGACCTGCGGCTCGTCGAACGTCGGATCGGTGAGGATCGTGAGACCGGCGTACTCCAGCAGCACGGTCGGTCCGCCCAGGTAGGTCACGGAGGGGCCCGGCATAGGCTGAGCCTATGGCCGAGCGGCTCGCCGACTCCACGAGTCCGTACCTGCGATCGCACGCGGGCAACCCGGTCGACTGGTGGCCGTGGAGCGAGGAGGCCTTCGCCGAGGCCGCGCGCCGCGACGTGCCGGTGCTCATCTCGATCGGCTACGCGACCTGCCACTGGTGCCACGTGATGGCGCGCGAGAGCTTCTCCGACCCCGAGATCGCCGACCAGCTCGCCGCCGGGTTCGTGGCGATCAAGGTCGACCGCGAGGAGCATCCCGACGTCGATGCGGCCTACCTCGCCGCCGCGAGCGCCTTCACCCCGTCGCTCGGCTGGCCGCTCACCGTGTTCGCGACGCCGCAGGGCGCCACGTTCTACGCGGGCACCTACTTCCCGCCGCGGCCGGTGCAGGGGATGCCGGCCTTCCGCGAGGTGCTCGACGCCATCACCGAGGCGTGGACGCAGCGGCGGGCGGATGTCGACGAGACGGCGTCGGCGGTCGTCGCGGCCCTCACCGCCGAGCGTCCGACGCCCGACGGATCCGGCTGGGGCACCGCCGACCTCGGCGCCGCGATCGGGGCGCTCGAGCAGGTCGAGGACGCCGAGTTCGGCGGGTTCGGCGGCGCGCCCAAGTTCCCGGTGGCGCCCGTGCTCACGTTCCTGCTCGAGGCGGGGCTGCCCGGGCCGTCGGGGATGCCGGCCGCCCGCGCGCTGGCCGAGCGCACCCTCGCGAGCATGGCGGCCTCCCCGCTGCGCGATCCCGTCGAGGGCGGGTTCTTCCGGTACGCCGTGCGCCGCGACTGGAGCGAGCCGCACTACGAGCGGATGCTGAGCGACAACGCGCAGCTGCTCGCGGCCTACGCGGCGGTCGGCGACGAGGCGACGGCGGCGGGGATCGCCGGCTTCCTGCTCGACGTGCTGCGCGTGCCGGGCGGGTTCGCCTCCGGCCAGGACAGCGAGAGCGAGGTCGACGGCGTGCGGGTCGAGGGCGGCTACTACGCCCTGGATGCCGCGGCCCGGTCGGTGCAGCCGCCTCCGCCGCTCGACGCGAAGGTGCTCACGGGTCTCAACGGGCTCGCGATCGGCGCGCTCGCCGACGCCGGCGTGCGGTTCGGGCGACCGGCATGGATCGCGGCGGCTCGCGAGGTCGCCGAGTCCGTGCTGGCCGCGCACGGCTCCGCCGCTCCGCTGCGCCGGTCGTCGCTCGACGGACGCCTCTCGGAGGCCGCCGCCACCCTCGAGGACTACGGCGGACTCGCCGGCGGGCTGCTGCGCCTCGCGCTCGCGACAGGGGAGCCGCGCTTCGCGTCGATCGCCCGCGACCTCGTCGAGGCGTGCGCGGATCCGGCTTCCGGGGTCGCCGTGCCCGGAGGCGGCGACGCGGTGCTCGCGGCCCACGGGCTCGCGCTCCCGCCCGAGCTCTCCGACGGCGCGACGCCCTCGGGCCGGGCCCTCCTGGCGGACGCCGCCCTGCTGCTCGCCGCGCTCACCGGCGCCGATGAGCACCGCGTGCTCGGCGAGACCGCCCTCCTGGCCGCGCTCCCGCAGGCGCTCGCGCAGCCGATCTCCTTCGGCGGAGCGCTCGCCGTCGTGACGCGGATCGGCCGCCCGGTCGCCCAGCTCGTCGTGGTCGGCCCGGGCGACGGCGACCTCGCCCGGGTGGCCCGGGCGTGGGGCGGGCCGTCGCGCGTGCTCGCCCTCGTCACCGAGGAGCAGGCGGCGGCGTTCGCCGCGGCGGGTTTCGAGCTCTTCGCCGCGCGTGGGTCCCGGGGCGGGGCCGACACCGCCTACCTCTGCGAGCACTTCGTCTGCGAGCTGCCGCTCACCGATGCGGGGATGCTCGCCGCTAGGCTCGGGGCATGATCGCTTCGGCAGGCTCAGGACGGCGCCGTCGACCGGCGCCGGGCAGCGGACGCTCGACCGTCCCCGCGCTCGCGGGCCTCGCCGTCGCGGCCCTCCTGCTCGCCGGATGCACGAGCAGCTTCCTCGGAGGCGCCGGCCCGGACGTCGACCCCGAGCCGCTGCCGACCGCGGCGCCCGAGCCCACGGCCTCGACGCCGCCGCCGACACCCGAGCCCGAGTACGACTGCGACCACCTGCTGATCAACCGCCCGGGCAACTACGTGCTCGGCGAGTGCGGCGCGGTGACGCTCGAGGGCACGGGCATCGACCTCACCTTCACGTCGATCGCGACGCTCGTCGTGCGCGGCGACCGCGCCGACCTGCTCGGCGGGGCGCTGGGCTCCGTCGAGGTGCAGGGTCAGGGCAACGACATCTCGGTCGACACCATCCGCACCCTGCGCCTGCGCGGCGAGGGCAACACGGTGCTCGCGAACCGCACCATCGCGTCGGTCATCGTCGACGGCAACGAGAACGTCGTCACGGCCGGCGAGGGCATCGACTCCGTCATCGACAACGGGCTGCTCAACGAGATCGAGTGAGATCCCTCAGCCCGTGAGGGCCCCGGACTGCGCGGTGACGAGCGGGGCGTCGGGATCGGCCGCCCACTCGTTGAGCGACCCGTCGTAGACGGCGACGTCGGTCTCGCCGATCCTGACGAGCTGCAGCGCGGCGGCCGCCGCGGCGATCCCGCCGTTGCAGTACGTGACGATGCGCGGCGCCTCGAGGATCGGGGCGAACAGCGCGCGCAGCTGCTCGTCGGGCAGCGCCGTGCGGGTGTCCCGGTCGACGAGGCGCCCGGCGGGCAGCGAGCGCGAACCCGGGATGACGCCCTGGCGGGCGCGCGACGCCGGGATCTCGCCGGTGAACTCCTTCGGCGGGATCGAGCAGACCAGCGCCGCCTGCACCTCGCCGGCGACGACGCGCTCGACCTCCGCCTTGTCGGCCCACACCTCAGGACGCTCGACCGCGCGGAACGCCGTCGCGATCGGCTCGACGTGCCCGACCTCCACGCGGCCGCCGACGGCGCGCCACGCGGCGAGCCCGCCGTCGAGCACCGCGGCCGCGTCGTGGCCGAACGCCCGCAGCAGCCACCAGAAGCGCGACGCCCACTGGCCGAGCGCCGTGTCGTAGACGACGACCGTCGTGTCCGGCCCGAGCCCGATCGCCCCGGCGGCGGCGGCGAACCGCGCGGCATCGGGGCGCGTGAACGGGTACCGGCCCTCGGGGTCGGAGAAGTCGTCGATGAGGTCGGCGAACACGGCACCGGGAACGTGTCCCTCGGCGATGTACTGCTCGTGGCCGCTCAGCGAGCCCGGCGCGCCGTTCGGCTGCGTGTACGAGACGACCGACGCGTCGACCACGAGGAGGTCGTCGGCGCCGAGGCGCTCGAGGAGCCAGCGGGCGGAGACGAGCGGCGAGGGGAGCGCGGGGCCGGCACCGTCCCGAGCCTGTCGACGTGACATGCCGACGACGCTAGCTCCGCAGCCGGGGCGCGGAGCGCGGAGCCGTCACACGCGGTAATCAGCGCAGCGTCTTGCGCGAGGTGATCTGGCCGGTGTCGAAGCCGAGCAGGTGCAGACCGCCGTGGAAGCGGGCGTGCTCGACCTTGAGGCAGCGGTCCATCACGACGGTGAGACCCTTCTCCTCGCCGTAGTACGCGGCCTCCTCGTTCCAGATGCCGAGCTGCACCCAGATGGTCGTCGCGCCGATCGCGAGCACCTCGTCGATGACTTGCGGGATGTCGCTGCCCTTGCGGAACACGTCGACGATGTCGGGCACGACGGGCAGGTCGGCGAGGGACTTGTAGACCGGACGCCCGAGGATCTCGTCGGCGTTCGGGTTCACGAAGTACACGTCGTAGTCGCTCGACTGCAGCAGGTAGGTCGCGACGAAGTACGACGAGCGGGCAGGGTTCGGCGAGGCGCCGACGATCGCGATCGACTTCGCGTCGCGCAGGATCCTGAGGCGGTCCTGCGCCGACGGGCCGACCCACGTGCGCTTGCTGCGCAGCAGCTTCGCGAGCGGCGACGAGGCCGGGATGTCGCAGCTCAGCCCGTTCGCGAGGTGGACGGTCTCGAGGTCAGCGGTTGCCGTGCCCATGTCCCTAGTCTCCCTTGGTCGCAGCGGCGAGCGCTTGGTCGAGGTCGTAGATGATGTCGTCGACGTCCTCGATGCCGACGCTGATGCGCACGAGACCCGGCTGCACGCCGGCATCCACGAGCTGCTGCTCGGTGAGCTGCGCGTGCGTCGTCGAGCCGGGGTGGATGACGAGGGTCTTCGCGTCGCCGATGTTCGCGAGGTGCGAGGCGAGGTTCACGCTCTCGATGAACGTCTGGCCCGCGGCGCGACCGCCCTTCACGCCGAAGGAGAAGACCGAGCCCGGTCCCTTCGGCAGGTACTTCTGCGCGCGCGCGTGGTGCGGGTGGTCGGGGAGTCCCGCCCAGTTGACGAACTCGACGCGGTCGTCGGCCTTCAGCCACTGCGCGACGGCGCGCGCGTTGTCGACGTGCGCCTGCATCCGGTAGGGCAGGGTCTCGACGCCCTGGGCGAGCAGCCAGGCCGAGTGCGGCGCGAGCGAGGGGCCGATGTCGCGCAGCTGCTCGGCGCGCAGGCGGGTGAGGAACGCGTACTCGCCGAAGTTGCCGTGCCAGTTGAGCCCGCCGTAGTGCGGCACCTCGGTGTCGAAGAGCGGGAAGCGCTCGTTCGCCCAGTGGAAGCGTCCGGACTCGACGACGACGCCGCCGAGAGTCGTGCCGTGGCCGCCCAGGAACTTCGTGGCCGAGTGGATGACGACATCCGCCCCCCACTCGATCGGACGGTTGAGGTAGGGCGTCGCGACCGTGGAGTCGACGATGAGCGGGAGATGATGGGCGTGGGCCACGTCGGCGAGGCCCTCGAGGTCGGCGATGTCGCCCGAGGGGTTGGTGACCGACTCGACGAAGATGAGCTTCGTCTTGTCGGTGATCGCGGCGGCGTAGTCGTCGGGGTTCGTGCCCGTCACGAACGTCGTGTCGACGCCGAAGCGCCGCAGCGTCACGTCGAGCTGCGTGACCGTGCCGCCGTAGAGCGACGCGGCCGAGACGATGTGGTCGCCGGCTCCCGCGAGCGAGGCGAACGTGATGAACTCCGCGCCGAGGCCCGACGAGGTCGCCACCGCGCCGAGACCGCCCTCGAGGGAGGCGACGCGCTCCTCGAACGACGCGACCGTCGGGTTCGCGAGCCGACTGTAGATGTTGCCGTACTTCTGCAGCGCGAAGCGGGCCGCGGCATCCGCGGTGTCGTCGAAGACGTAGGCGCTCGTCTGGTAGATCGGCAGCGCGCGGGCGCCGCTCACCGCGTCCGGGATGTTGCCCGCGTGGATCGCGCGCGTCTTGAAGCCCCAGTCTCTGTCGGGAGCACGGTCTCTATCGGCCATCCTTCGAGGCTAACGCCGCGCGTCGCTGTGTTGCGCCGTGCTACGCGTCGACGGTCTCGGTCTCGGCGGCCTCCTCCTCGCGCTTCGCCGCGCGGGCGAAGACGAACCAGATCGCGACCGACACGAGCCCGAACACCGCGAAGACCAGCAGCCAGATGCCGTAGTCGCCGACCTCGGTGCCCTCGATGGCCGTGGGCAGCACGAGCAGCGAGAACGGCACGGCGACGGCCAGGAACACGGCCGCCCAGAGTCTCTTCGACTCGAGCCAGAGCTCGCGCCCGTCCATGAACTGCAGCGGGAACACGGCGATGAGCGCTCCCGTGAGCCCCTCGGCCGTGACGGCGACGAGCGTGTCCTCGACGAGCATCCCCGCGAAGTCGTCGCCCGGGACGAAGAGCGAGTAGACGACCCAGGCGGCGAGCGCGAGCCCCACGACGAACCCGAACTGCACGAGCACGGCGCGCGCCGACACCCGGCGGCTCGCCGCGATCAGCTCGAGGCCGATCGCGATGCCGACGAGGAAGCCCGGCGAGAAGTCGAGGATGCGCGCCACGACGACGCCGACGACGGCGAACAGGATGATCGAGGGCTGCAGGGCGATGACGCCCGAGGTGCCCCACACCCGGCGGATCACGAGACCGCTGAGCCACGACGCCCCGTAGCTGAGGATGAAGAACGCGAGCGCGAGCGAGAGCACGAGGCGCAGCGAGACGAGGTCGAACCCGAAGCCCGGATCGACGAAGCCGTAGACGAGCGCGACGAGCACCGTGAGGAGCCCCGCGGCGAGCGCGCGCGACCGCGTCACCCTGATGAACCAGTCCTGCGCCGCGTTGAGCGCGCCGTCGACGGCGCCGTACGCCCGCCCGAGTCGCGAGGTGTTCGACGACAGCGACGAGTTGAGCAGCTCGGTCGGCAGCGCGACCAGGAACAGCAGCGCGAGCGCGAGGCCGCCGGCGATCGCGATCGCGACGGGGTTCGACACGATGCGGTCCAGCGGCGCGATCGAGGCGCTCAGGGCGCTCGGTGCCGCGGGGTCGCTGCGGTCGACGTGGGCTCCGCCGGCGCCGTCCTCCTCGCCGTCCTCTCCGTCGCCGGGCTCCGCCGTCGGCACCGCGGCCGGATCGACGCCGCCGCTCACGGTGGCGTCGCTGCGGTAGAAGTACCGGGTCCCGAGCGGGGTCGTGGCGATCATCTCGATCTCGTGCGCGCCGTTCTCGATGTCGTCGGGAACCGTCAGCTCCATCGACATCGGCAGGCCGGTGCCCGTCGCCGTGCCGAGGAGCCGGGGGGTCGAGTGCATCCAGACCTCGATCGCGGTGCCCTCCGGCATGCCCGACACGCTGAGCGTGAACCTGTCGCCCGGCTTCAGGTCGTTCAGGTCGCCGTCGAAGTTGAGCAGCCAGGTGATGACCGCGAGGGGGACCTGCGGGGCGGGGAGCACCGGCACCGGCCCGGCCACCGGCGTCGCGGGCGGTTCGACCACGGGAGGCGCGACGGGCAGGGCGCGGAAGGCGGTGTACGCGGACATGCCGCCGGACTGCTCGTCGACCTGGTAGGCGCGGCCGGTCGAGGCGGTCGAGAGCGTGAACGAGCACGCCCACCGCCCGTCGCCCTCCGCCACCGCGGAGCAGATCGTCGCGCCGCCGCCGTCGGTCACGACGACCGTGTTGCCCGCCGTCGCCCCGCCGCCCGACGCGAAGCCCAGGCCGCCCGCGGAGGCGGCCGTCGTGAAGGTCGGGGTCTCGGGCACGCGGAAGTAGTAGTCCCGCCAGACCGAGCCCTCCCCCTCGCCCTCGCTGCCGCCGGTGCCGCCCTCGCCGTCGCTGTAGTAGACGTCGTAGATCCCGGGTGCCAGATCGGTGAGCGTGCACCCGGCGCTGCAGTCGATGTCCAGGTGCTCGTAGTCCCAGCCGTCGGCGGAGTTCAGCGGGATGCCGATGTCGCCGTTGCAGTAGCCCTGCACCCAGGACGCGCTCACGTCGCCCATGATCGGCGTCACCGTGTAGAGATCGATCATCAGGTCGTCGGGGCTCGAGATCACCACGCCGGCCGGACTGAACACGCAGTCGAGCTGGGGACCGTAGTCGAGCGGGACGATGTCGACCGACGCCGTGACGAGCGTGCTGTCGAGCGTCGGGTCGCCGGGCGTGTAGTTCTGGATCTCGAGGACGTAGGGGCCTACCGGCAGCCCGGAGAGGTCGATCTGGCAGGACCAGTCGCCGAAGGCCTGCGGCGCCGCGGTGCAGCCGAGGTCCTCCCCGACGATCTCGACGCGCGTCGAGCCCGTGGAGAGCACCTGTCCGGAGAAGGTGTAGCCGTCTTCGGCGCCCTCGACGAACTCGAAGTAGTAGCCGTAGAGCTCGGGGGTCGCCTCGCGGCGGGTCACGGCGGCGGTCGCCGTCTGGCTGCCGGGCTGGCTCACGCTGAGCGTGTAGTGCCCGACGGGCGGCACCGGCGAGCTCGGCAGGTTGCAGCCCCACTCGCCCTCGACGACGGTCAGCGCGTCGCACGTGTCGTACAGCGCGCCGTCGACCCTGACCTCGACGTCGACGGGGGTCGAGAACGGCGAGGTGCCGCGGATCTCGAACGGGTCCGGCGCGTACGGCTGCGACGATCCGTCGAGCGGGGTCGTGATCGCGAGATGCGTGGCCGCGGGCACCGTCGCCCCGACGAGGTTGCTCGTCTCGGAGAAGCCGTTGTGGTAGCCGTCGAGCGTTCCGCCGCCCGCGGAGAAGCCCTGCGTGTAGCCGTAGGCGTAGAACGACTGGGTGCCGCCCGGCGCGGGCGCGTCGCACGCCCAGGTTCCGTCGACCGCGGGGATCGCGGTGCAGATCCGCTGGCCGCCGACCGTGGAGACGTCGACGAGGACCTGGCCCTCGTTCACCGTGAAGGGCGAGTCGAACTCGAGGTCGATCGTGCCGGACGCCGCGACCCAGCCGTCGCTCGCGGGCACGATCGCGTCGAGCACGGGAGTCGCGGGCACTCGCGTGAGGTCGCCCCGGTCGAGCGAGAGGGCGTCGTTGGCGTACGCGTTGCTCGAGGCCAGGTACAGGCCGGGGCGCAGCGCGCTCGAGACCTCGCAGGCGACGATCGCGCCGCCGTCGGGCGGAGTGGACGGATCGCCCGACCAGGTCTCGGGGCAGTGGTCGAGCGTCTCCTGGGGCGACCCGTCGGCCGCGAAGTACCTCCACGTCACGCCGCTGTCCTGGCCGGCGGCCGATGTCGCGGTCGCGCTCAGGAATCCGGGCTCCGCCTGGACGACCGCGCCGGGCTTCGGCGGGTCGAGGGTGAGGTTCTGATCGGCGGCCGGGCCGACGCCGATCGAGGTGTTGGTGACGCCGGTCGCGCGCACCGTGTAGCGGTCGTAGTCGGGGAACGTCGTCGCGCACGACCAGTCGCCGAAGCGGTCGACGTCGGTGACGCAGACGTCGACGAACGGGTCTCCGGGCTGCAGCTCGGCCCGGGCCTGCACGCGCACCTCGCCCATTGCCGGGCCGGTGCCGGTGAAGGCGGGGGTGGTGCTGCTGATGAAGACATCCGGGGCCGGCGCCGTGATCGCGACGGCGCTTGTGCTGCCCACCGTGATCTGGAGCGCGTTGGCGGTCGAGATCGGGAAGCCGGGGTCGTCGTCGGCGGTCGCGTAGGCGCGCACGGAGTTCTCGCCGACGGGGAGCGCGACGGAGCAGCTCCAGTCGGTCTCGGTGATCCCGAGCACGTCGCACGGCTCGTCGGGCCGGATCGTGCCGTCGGGCTCCACGATGTAGAGCGTGATCGCGCCGCCCGAGGTGGTCCACGTCACCGTGCCCTCGATGGTCGGGTTCGCCGCGGTGACGTCGAGCGGGGAGGCGGTCGTGAAGGCGATCGAGGAGGCCTGCGCCTGGGCGGAGAAGGACCCGGCGACGACGAGGCCCAGCGTGAGAGCCAGCACGGCGAGGCCGGCGGTGAGACGGCGGCGACGCGTCATGGGGTGTCCTTCGGGTTCTGCGGGCCCCCGGCGCGAGTCTAGGACCTCTCCCGTCCCGAGGGAACGGTGTCGTGGGGCGACGACGTGAGGGCGGCGGAGCGGCGGGCGAGTGCCATCATGCTACCTCCGGCGCGGGGGCGAGGGATCCGGCCGGTCAGAGCCAGGACGGCATCCAGAGATGCGCCCGGAAGAACCAGTCCGGCACGGGCATCCCGGTCCAGATCGGGAGGAAGAACACGCTCACCGCGAGGCACAGGCCGAGGAAGACGCCGACGGTCGCGAGACCCGTGACGCGCCGCGACTCGCGCTGCGTCGCATGGCCGAGGATCGCCCCGAGCGCGGCGGTCAGCCCGAGCACGAGATACGGCTCGAAGGCGATCGTGTAGAAGGTGAACACCGTGCGGTGCAGGTAGAGCAGCCACGGCAGGTAGCCGGCCGCGAGGGCGACGAGGAGGAACACCTCGCGCCACACCCGCGCCCCGCGCAGGAGCCGGCGCACGACCCGCACGAGGAGGAACACGAGCGCCGCCGTCGAGGCCCACCAGATGAGCGGGTTCGCGACGTCGAGGATCGTCTCGACGAGGCCGTCCTCCCGCGCGTTCCAATACATCGAGGTCGGTCGCACGAGGAAGAGCCAGGTGAGCGGGCTCGACTGGTAGGCGTGGGGCGTCGTCTCGCCGACGTGGTAGTTGTACACGGCGACCTCGTAGTGCCACCAGTTCTGGAAGGCCGTCGGCACCCACGCGAGGCCGCCCGTCCAGGGCTCGCCGCCGCCCTCGATCCAGCGCCGGTGGTAGCCGCCGTCGGTCGCGAACCACCCGGTCCAGCTCGCGAGGTAGACGGCGCCGGCGAGCGGCACGAGCAGCAGGAACGTCATCGGGGCCTGCTTCAGGATGCCGCCCGTCGCCCAGAACTCGAGGCCCGCATGCCGCCGCATCACGAGCTCCGCGACGACGACGTAGACCCCGAAGGCGGCGAGGAAGTAGGCGCCGCTCCACTTGACCCCGGTCGCGAGCCCGAACGCCACGGCGGCGGCGAGCAGCCAGGGACGCCACGCGAACACCGGCCCCCCGCCCGCCCGCCCGTGCCGCGACACCCAGGCGCGCAGCCGCGACCGGGTCCACCCGCGGTCGAGCAGCACGAAGAAGACCCCGAGCAGCGCGAAGAAGGCGAGCATCGTGTCGAGCAGGGCGACCCGGCTCATCACGATCGCGTTGCCGTCGATCGCGAGGAGGCCGCCGGCGATCACCGTGAGCACGGGTCGGCGCAGCAGCACGTGCGCGACCGCCATCGTGAGCACGACGAGCAGGATGCCGGTGAGCGCCACCGAGAAGCGCCAGCCGACGCTCGAGTCGGCGCCGAACAGGGCCATCCCGGCGGCGATGATCCACTTGCCCACCGGCGGATGCGCGACGAACGCCGGGGCCTCCTGGAAGCCGGACGGATCGCCCGCGTTGAAGGCGGCATTCGCATCCGCGGGCCACGACCCCTCGTAGCCGAGCTGCGAGATCGTGTAGCCGTCCTTGACGTAGTAGGTCTCGTCGAAGACGAGCGTCTCCGGATGTCCGAGCCCGACCAGCCGGGTCGCGGCGGCGAGCACGGTGACGGCGGCGGGCCCGCCCCAGAGCCACGCGGCGCGGGCGCCCGGGCGGCTCTGCACGCGGGCCCACCAGTCGTCGAGCCGGGAGCCCGGCAGTTCGGCGACGGTCATGCCCGCCATCCTCCCTCAACCCCGCCGATTCGTGCGCAACGGCGCTTCGTCGGCGGCAGAAGCGCCGCGTCGCACGAATCGAGGGGTGCCGGGAGAATGAGGGAGTGATCATCCTGGGTGCGACGCCGATCGGCAACCTCGGCGACGCGTCGCGCCGGCTCGTCGAGACGCTCGAGCGGGTGGCCGTCGTGGCGAGCGAGGACACCCGCGTCACGGTGCAGCTGCTGCGCGGCCTCGGCGTCGAGAACCGTCCGCGGCTCGTCGCGCTGCACGAGCACAACGAGCGCGAGAAGGCGGCCGAGCTCGTCACGCTGGCCCGCGACGAGGATGTGCTCGTGCTGTCGGATGCCGGCATGCCCACCGTGAGCGACCCCGGCTACGCGCTCGTGGTCGCGGCGATCGCCGCCGACGTCACGGTCACGGCGCTCCCCGGGCCCTCGGCCGTGCTGACCGCGCTCGCCCTCTCCGGCCTGCCGACCGACCGCTTCGCGTTCGAGGGCTTCCTGCCGCGCAAGTCGCGCGTCGCCGCCCTCGCCCCGCTCGCCGCCGACCCGCGCACGCTGCTCTTCTTCGAGTCGCCGCACCGGCTCGCCGACGCCCTGCGCGACCTCGCGACCGCGTTCGGCGTCGACCGCCGGGCGGCCGTCTGCCGCGAGCTCACGAAGCTCCACGAGGAGGTCGCACGCGGCACCCTCGCCGAGCTGGCCGAGCGGTTCGCCGACGGAGCGCGCGGCGAGATCGTGATCGTCGTCGAGGGTGCTGCCGCCGCCGCGAGCACCGACCTCGCCGCCGCCGTCGCGACGGTGCTCGAGCTCGCGGCGGGCGGCATCCGGCTCAAGGAGGCCGCCGCCGACGTCGCGACCGCCACCGGCCTCTCCACCCGCGAGCTCTACGAGGCCGCCATCCGCGCCAAGTAACACGGTGCGCGCAAAAGTAGGCTGGACGCCGTGACCGCCGGCTCCTTCTACATCACCACGCCGATCTTCTACGTGAACGACGTCCCGCACATCGGGCACGCGTACACGGAGGTCGCGGCCGACGTGCTCGCGCGCTGGCACCGCCAGTCGGGCGACGACACCTGGCTGCTCACGGGCACCGACGAGCACGGGCAGAAGATCCTCCGCACCGCGACCGCGAACGGGGTGACCCCGCGGGAGTGGGCCGACAAGCTCGTCGCCGAGGCGTGGAAGCCGCTGCTGCAGACGATCGACATCGCGAACGACGACTTCATCCGCACGACCGACGACCGGCACGAGGCCGCCGTCGCGAAGTTCTTCGAGAAGCTCCAGGCCGACGGTCACATCTACACCGGCGAGTACGAGGGCTACTACTGCGTCGGCTGCGAGGAGTACAAGCAGCTCGACGACCTCGACCTGCCGACCGACGGCGAGTTCGCCGGGCAGTACATCTGCCGCATCCACTCGCGCCCGGTGGAGATCCTCAAGGAGAAGAACTACTTCTTCCGCATGAGCGCCTTCCAGGACCGGTTGCTCGAGCTCTACCGGCAGCCCGGGTGGCTCGAGCCGGAGAGCGTGCGCAACGAGATCGTGCAGTTCGTGTCGCAGGGGCTCGAAGATCTCTCGATCTCGCGCTCGAGCTTCGACTGGGGCGTCAAGGTGCCGTGGGACGAGTCGCACGTCATCTACGTGTGGGTCGACGCGCTGCTCAACTACATCACCGCGATCGGCTGGGGCTCCGACGACGCGCAGTTCGCCCGCCGCTGGCCCGCGCAGCACCTCGTCGGCAAGGACATCGCGCGCTTCCACGCCGTGATCTGGCCCGCGATGCTCATGGCCGCGGGGCTCGAGGTGCCCCGGGGCGTGTTCGGCCACGGCTGGCTGCTCGTCGGCGGCGAGAAGATGTCGAAGTCGAAGCTCACCGGCATCGCGCCGACCCAGATCACGGACGTCTTCGGCTCGGACGCATTCCGCTACTACTTCCTCTCGGCGATCACGTTCGGGCAGGACGGCTCGTTCTCGTGGGAGGACCTCGCGGCGCGGTACCAGGCGGAGCTCGCGAACGGCTTCGGCAACCTCGGCTCGCGGGTCGTCGCGATGATCGAGAGGTACCGCGGCGGCGTCGTGCCGACGGCCGAGCGCGACGCGTCGATCGTCGAGCTCGAGAAGTCCGTGACGGATGCCGCCCACGCCGCGATCGGACGCCTCGCGATCCACGAGGCGCTCGCCGAGGTCGAGAGACTCGTGGATGCCCTCAACGGCTACGTGACGGAGCAGGCGCCGTGGGTGCTCGCGAAGGATCCCGCGCAGGCCGCGCGGCTCGACCAGGTGCTGAGCACCCTCGCGCACGGCGTCGGCACGCTCGCCGTGCTCTACTCGCCCGTCATGCCGAAGGCGACGCACAAGCTCTGGGCGGCGCTCGGCGAGCCGGGCGAGCTGCTCGCCCAGCGCGTCGACCGGGCGTGGGACCGGGCCGGCGGCGGCACCGTGTCCGCCCTCGAGCCGCTGTTCCCGCGCATCGAGCTGGAGAACGGCACCGCGTGACGGAGCCCTTCCTGCGCGCACGGCATCGCGGCGACGACGAGAAGGTCGCCGAGTACCCGCCCCTGCCCGTGCCGCTCACGGTGCCGGTCTTCGACAACCACACGCACCTCGAGATCGAGGACGGCGGCGGTCCCGACGGCACGGCCTCCCTCGACTTCCGGCAGCAGCTCGACCGCGCCTCGAGCGTCGGGGTGCGCGGCGTCGTGCAGGTCGGCACCGACCTCGAGACCTCGCGGTGGAGCGCCGAGATCGCGGCGCACGAGCCGCGCGTGCTGGCCGCCGTCGCCCTGCATCCCAACGAGGCGCCCGAGCTGGCGCAGAAGGGGCTGCTCGACGAGCACCTCGCGGGCATCGCCGAGCTGGCGGCCCGACCGCGGGTGCGCGCGATCGGCGAGACGGGACTCGACTTCTTCCGCACGGGCGAGGACGGCCGGGATGCCCAGGTGCGGTCGTTCGAGGCGCACATCGAGATCGCGAAGCAGCACGGGCTCGCGCTGCAGATCCACGACCGCGACGCGCACCGCGACGTCGTGCGCGTGCTCGACAGGGTCGGTGCGCCGGAGCGCACGGTGTTCCACTGCTTCTCGGGCGACGTCGAGTTCGCGCGGGAGGTCGCGGCGCGCGGGTGGTACCTCTCGTTCGCCGGCACGGTGACCTTCAAGAACGCCGGGGGCCTGCGCGAGGCGCTCGAGGCCGTGCCGCGCGCGCAGCTGCTCATCGAGACCGACGCGCCGTACCTCACCCCGACCCCGTGGCGCGGTCGGCCGAACTCCTCGTACCTGCTCCCGCACACGCTGCGCTTCATGGCCGAGCACCTCGGCACCGACGCGTCGATGCTCGCGGCGCAGATCGCGTCGAACACCGAGCTCGTCTACGGACGCTGGGAGGATGAGCCCGTGACGGCGACCTCGCCCCTCTCGCTCGAGGGCTCGTGAGCCTCCTAGGACCTGCGGAGATCCGCGCGCTGGAGCTCAGAGCGGAGGCGCTTTCGCGCCTCCGCCGCGACGCCAGCGCCGACGGCCGTCTCGGCCGGAGGACAGGATGGACGACATGGCTCTCCTAGGACCTGCGGAGATCCGAGACCTCGCCACGCAGCTCGACCTCACGCCGACCAAGAAGCTCGGCCAGAACTTCGTCGTCGACGGCAACACGGTGCGCAAGATCGTGCGCACCGCGAGGGTCGAGCCGGGCGACGAGGTGCTCGAGGTGGGCCCCGGGCTCGGCTCGCTCACCCTCGGGCTGCTCGAGGCCGGCGCCCGCGTCACGGCCGTCGAGATCGACCCGCGCCTCGCGGAGCTGCTGCCGCACACGGTCGAGGCGCTGCAGCCCGGCGCTCCGCTGCAGGTCGTCACCGGCGACGCGCTGCGGGTCGGCATCCCGGGGTCGCCGCGCCGCCTCGTCGCCAACCTGCCGTACAACGTGTCGGTGCCCGTGCTGCTGCACCTGCTCGAGACGGTGCCGTCGCTCGAGACGGTGCTCGTCATGGTGCAGGCCGAGGTGGGGCAGCGGCTCGCCGCGCCGCCCGGGTCGCGCGTCTACGGGGCGCCGAGCGTCAAGGCCGCCTGGTACGGGACGTGGTCGGCGGCGGGCACGATCAGCCGCCAGGTGTTCTGGCCCGTGCCGAACGTCGACTCGATCCTCGTCGCCTTCGAGCAGGGAGAGCGTCCGGGCACGGAGGAGGAGCGCGCGCGCACCTTCGAGCTCGTCGAGGCCGCCTTCGGTCAGCGGCGGAAGATGCTGCGGCAGGCGCTCGCCGACGCGTTCGGCGGCTCGGCCGCGGCATCCGCGCGCGTGGAGGCCGCGGGCGTCGACCCGACCCTGCGGGGCGAGCAGCTCACCGTGCAGGATTTCCTCAGCATCGCCCGTAGTTAGGGTGGGTAGATGATCTCCCGGGGTGGCGCGCGATCGGTGCACGTGCGAGCCCCCGGCAAGGTCAACGTCTACCTCGAGGTCGGCGCGCTGCTGGACGACGGCTACCACGACGTCGCGATCGCCTACCAGGCGGTGTCGCTCTACGAGGACGTGCGGGTCACCGAGTCGTCGAGCTTCACGATCGGCCTGCAGGGCAGCGTCGAGCTGAGCCGGGTGCCGCTCGACGACTCGAACATCGCGATCAAGGCGGCCAAGCTGCTCGCCGAGCGCACGGGCCACCCGGGCGGCGCGCACATCGAGATCGAGAAGCACGTGCCGGTCACGGGCGGCATGGGGGGCGGATCGGCGGATGCCGCCGCGACCCTGCTCGCGTGCGACGCGCTGTGGGGCACGGAGCTGCCGCGCGACGAGATGCTCGACCTGGCGCGGCAGCTCGGCGCCGACGTGCCGTTCGCCATCACGGGCGGCACCGCGATCGGCACCGGTCGCGGCGACGAGCTCTCGCCCGCGCTCGCCCAGGGCACGTTCCAGTGGGTGCTCGCGCTCGCCGACTTCGGCCTCTCGACCCCCGAGGTCTACCGCGGGCTCGACGACCACCGCGAGCGGCACGCGGCCGAGATCGGCGCCGCCGACCCGCGCCCGAGCGTGAGCGCCGACGTGCTGCAGGCGCTGCGCGCGGGCGATGCCCGGATGCTCGCCGACGCGATGCGCAACGACCTGCAGGCGCCCGCGCTCCACCTCGAGCCCTCGCTCGCGAAGGTGCTCGAGACGGGGGAGCGCAACGGCGCCCTCGCGGGCATCGTGTCGGGCTCGGGCCCGCCCGTCGCGTTCCTCACGGCCGACCTCGACACCGCCCTCGAGCTGCAGGTCGCGCTGTCGGCCGCGCAGCTCAACGCCGTGCGGGCGACCGGTCCCGTGCACGGCGCGCGCATCGTCCCGGAGTGATCCGGGTCGGCTGGCCCGACGATCCCCGGTTCAGGCCAGCACGACCTCGACGCCGAGGTCGCGCAGCTCCTGCAGCGCGACGGGGTCGGCGCTGTCGTCGGTGATGAGCATCGACACGTCCGAGGCATCCGCCATGCGCGCGAGCGCGGCGCGGCCGATCTTCGACCCGTCCGCGACGACGATCGTGCGCTGGGCCTTGGCGACCATGGCGTGATTCGTGCGCGCCTCGGTCTCGTCGTGGGTCGTGATGCCCGCGGACGCCGAGACGCCGTCCGCGCCGAGGATCGCCGTGCCGATGTTGATGGCGCTGAACGTGCCCTCGGCGAGCACGCCGACGAGCTCGAGCGACTGGGGGCGCAGGATGCCGCCGGTCATCACGACCTTGAGCCGCGGGTAGGACGAGACGAGCGAGGCGATCGAGAGCGAGTTCGTCACGATCGTCAGGTCGGTGTGGTTGACGAGCTCGCGCGCCACGCCCGTGGTCGTCGTGCCGCCGGAGAGCGCGACGGCGTGCCGCTCGCGCGGGATGCGCAGCGCCGTGGCGAGGCCGATGCGGCGCTTCGCATCCTGGAAGCGGGTGTCGCGCAGCGCGACCGGCAGCTCGGCGATCGGCCCGACCGACTTCGCGCCGCCGTGCGTGCGCAGGAGCAGCCCCTGGTCGGCGAGCACGGTGAGGTCGCGGCGCAGGGTCGCGGCCGATCCCTGGAACAGCTCGGTGAGCTCGCCGAGCGACACCTCGCCGCGCTCCGCGACCGCGTCGAGGATCGCCGCCATGCGCAGCGACCGCTTCCGCGAGCCGCCGAGCTCGGCGACGCTCCTCGTGCTGTACGCGCTGGCCATGGCAAGCGAGCATGACAGATGAGCGAACGCGCGTCAATGCGCGCATTTCCTTGCGCAGAACGCGCACTATTCCCAGAATCGGATCATGCCGACTCTCGTCTTCCTGGGTGCCGGGAGCGTCGTCTTCACGCGGCAGCTGCTGACCGACCTGCTCCGCTACGCCGACCTGCCCGTGCTCGACCTCGCCCTCCACGACGTCGACGTCGAGCGGCTCGAGGTCGCCCGGCTCACGGCGCTCAACGTCGCGGAGCAGCTCGGCCGCGAGGTGCGCATCCGGGCGAGCGCCGACCGGCGCGAGGCGCTCGCGGGCGCCGACTTCGTGATCAACATGATCCAGGTCGGCGGCATCGCGGCGACCCGGCTCGACCTCGAGATCCCCGCGCGCTACGGGCTGCGTCAGACGATCGGCGACACGACCGGCGTGGGGGGCGTCTTCCGCGCGCTGCGCACGTTCCCGGTGCTGTCGGGCATCGCGCGCGACATGCGCGAGCTCTGCCCCGACGCGTGGTTCCTCAACTACACGAACCCGATGGCGATGAACATCTGGTGGTTCAGCCAGGTCGCCCCCGACCTCCGCGCCGTCGGCCTGTGCCACAGCGTCTACTGGACGGTCAACGACCTGTGCGAGCTCGTCGGCGTGCCGCTCGAGGGCACCCGCTACCGCGCCGGCGGGGTCAACCACCAGGCGTGGCTCACCGAGTGGTCGCGCGACGGCGAGGACCTCTACCCCCGCCTGCGGGAGCGCATCGCGAGCGACCCCGAGCTCGAGCGCCGCGTCCGGGTCGAGATCTTCCGGCGCATCGGCTTCTACCCGACCGAGACGAGCGAGCACTCCGCGGAGTACCTCGACTGGTTCCTGCGCGACGACGCCCAGATCGAGCGGTTCCGGCTCGAGCCGCTGCAGTACCTCGGCATCTCGGAGGACAACGTCGCCGAGTTCCACACCGCGCGCGAGCTGCTCGCCGCGGGGAGCGACCTGCCGCTGCACGAGGAGGGGGATGCCGCCGAGTACGCGCCGCAGATCATCCACTCGATGCTCACGGGCACCCGCCGCGAGATCCACGTCAACGTGCCCAACCGCGGTCTCATCGACAACCTGCCCGAAGGCGCCGTCGTCGAGGTGCCGGCGGTCGTCGACGGCGACGGCGTGCACCCGGAGCGATTCGGACCCGTGCCCGCCGCGGGCGCGGCGCTCAACCGCCGCTACCTCTCGGTCGCCGAGCTCACGATCCGCGCCGCCGCCGAGGGCGACCCGCAGCTCGTGCGGCAGGCGGTGCTCGTCGATCCCAACGCGGCGTCGACCCTGACCCCCGCGCGGATCTGGGAGCTCTGCGACGAGCTCACCCGGGCCCACGCCGCCGTGCTGCCGCGCGAGCTCGGGGGAGACCTCGAGGGTCCGCGGTGACGCTCTCCCGCGCGGCCGACCTCGTCGCCGAGGCCGCGTCGCGCGGTCGCGCCGTGCCGGCGTTCAACGTCATCACGCTCGAGCAGGCGGAGGCGGTGGTCGGCGGCGCCGAGGATGCCGGACACGGCGTGCTCCTGCAGCTCAGCGAGAACGCGATCGCCTTCCACGGGGGCTTCGCGCCGCTGCTCGCGGCCTGCCGCGAGCTCGCCGCGGCGGCGACGGTGCCCGTCGGACTCCACGCGGACCACCTCGAGGATGAGCGGCTCGCGGACGCGATCGTCGCGCGCGCGGCCGACCTCGGGGTCGGGTCGCTCATGTTCGACCGCGCGACGCTCGAGTACGCGCAGAACGTCGACCTGACGCGCGGCGTCGCGGCCCGGGCTCACGACGCGGGGCTGTGGGTCGAGGGCGAGCTCGGCGAGGTCGGCGGGAAGGACGGGGCGCATGCGCCCGGCGTGCGCACCGATCCCGACGAGGCCGCCGCGTTCGTCGCGGAGGCCGGCGTCGATCTGCTCGCCGTCGCGGTCGGGTCGAGCCACGCCATGCGCGAGCGCACCGCGGCGATCGACCTCGAGCTCGTGCGCCGCCTCGCGGAGGCGGCGGGCGTGCCGCTCGTGCTGCACGGCAGCTCCGGCGTCCCCGACGACGTGCTCACCGAGGCGGTGGCGGCCGGCATCCGCAAGGTCAACGTCGGCACCGTGCTCGGGGCCGTGGGCACCCGTCGACTGCGCGCGGAGCTCGCCGAGCGCACGGATGCCGTCGACCCGCGCTCGTACCTGCGGGGCGTGCGCGCGGCGACCCGCGACGAGGTCTCGCGCCTCGTCGCCCTGATCGGCTGAGTCCTCCCGCCGCCAGGGCGGAATGAGGCGGGAGGCTCAGCTCCGGCTCGGGCGCGCGGACGCGCGCAGGGTCAGGCGCCCAGCACGCGCAGGGCGTTGCCGCGGTAGATCCGCTCGAGCGTCGGCGCGTCGAGGCCGAGCGCCGAGACGGTCCAGCGCCCCTGCGGCGGCACCTCGCTGCCGGGGGCGTACTCGAAGGCCTCGTCGACGGTCTCGAGGAACCGGAAGTGCAGGCGGAACTGCTCGGCGTCGGCCGGGTAGATGTCGGTGCCGAACAGCACGCGATCGGGATGCCGCGCGATCAGCTCGGCGAACCGTCGCGGCTGGCGGCCGAGCTCCGCCATCCGCCCGCCGATGTCGATCGTGTAGTTCGGGCAGTCGTCGAGGAGGCGCTCGACGAGGTCGAGGTCCTCGGCGGCGCACCCGGCGTGCGCGCCGATGAAGCGCGTGCCCGGGCAGCTCTCCACGAGGGCGCGGTGGGCGGCGAGCAGGCGGTCGAAGGTCGGGTGCACGGTGCGGTCGCCGAACCACCAGTCGGGCACCTGCATGAGCTCGTCGAGCCGCTCGTTGCGCGCGTCGAGGGGCTCGAAGAACGCCTTGGGGTCGGCGGTGTGGATGAGCACGGGGAGCCCGAGCTGGCCGGCGTGCCGCACGACGGCCACGACGCGAGGGTCGTCGGGCAGGATGAGCTCGCCGTCGCGATCGCGCACGGTGAGCCCGAGGTTCTTCCAGATCTTGACCCCGCGCGCGCCGCGCGCCGCGCTGTCGTCGAGCGACGCGGTGAGGCGCTCGACCCCGTCGTCGAGCGCGAGCTGCTCCCAGTCGAGCTGGCAGAAGGTGAGGAACCTGCCGGGGTAGGCGCGGTCGTAGCGGTCGACGTTGGCCGTGACCTCGTCGCCCCACATGCCGTCGAGGTTCACGATCGTCTCGACGCCGCACGCGTCCATGGTCGCCACGAGGGCGTCCGGGTCGGCGACCATCCACGCGCCGTCGCTCAGCCAGCGGCCGAGGTGGTTGTGGATGTCGATGGCCGGCACGGCGGCGCGCGCGACGGGCGTCGCCGGCAGGCGCAGCTGCGCGACGGGGTGCCAGTCGGCGAGCAGCATGCGGCGCGGGTCGTCGCTCGGCTCGTCGGGCGCGGACGGGGTCATCGGTGCCTCCCAGCATCTCCGGTGGTCGTGCTCACCCTAGGTCGGCGGCGGGCGGCGTCGGCGAGAATGCTCATTACGAACGATTGATTCGCGCAGATTCTTGATCGCATCTTGCCCATACGATCAGCGCGCGGGACTATCGAGCCACTTCGCGCGGCGCAGCGTCAAGCCGTGGGAGAGCACCAAGCTCACTGTCCGCTCACGCCGTCCCGCTCGGGACCGGCACAGCTCGAAAGGACCACCCGATGCACGACTCGACCTCCCGAGGACGGCGCGCCGCCCTCGGCCTCGGCGCCGCGGTCGGCCTGACCGCCCTGCTCGCGGGATGCGCCGCCGGCCCGACCGGCGGAGCCGACGAGGACTACACGCCTCCGGCCTCCGACCTCGCCGCCGAGATCACCTACTCCTTCTGGGACGCCAGCCAGCAGCCCGCCATCGAGGCGAACATCGAGGCGTTCCACGAGCTCTACCCGAACATCACCGTCAACCTCGACGTCACCCCCTGGGGCGACTACTGGACCAAGATCCAGACGCAGGCGTCGAGCGACACCCTCCCCGACCTGTTCTGGCTCAACGGCCCGAACATCCAGCTCTACGCCTCGAACGACAAGGTGGCCCCGGTCACCGCGCTCGTCGACGGCGGACACCTCGACCTCGCCGACTACCCGAGCGCGCTCGTCGACCTCTACAACGTCGACGGCGTGCAGTACGGCGTCCCGAAGGACTTCGACACGATCGGCCTCTGGTACAACACGGCGATCTTCGAGCAGGCCGGCGTCGAGGTGCCGACCGCCGACTGGACGTGGGACGACCTGAGCGAGGCCGCCAACGCCATCTCCGAGGCGCTCGGCGACCAGGGCATCTACGGCGTCGCGGCCGGCATGGACGGCCAGACGACCTACTACAACACGATCTTCCAGGCCGGCGGCGAGGTCATCACCGCGGCCGGCGAGTCGGGCTACGCCGAGCCGGCCACGCAGGAGGGCCTGCAGTTCTGGACCGACCTGCTCGCGAGCGGCGCCTCGCCGTCGATGCAGCAGCTCACCGACACCCCCGGCGACCAGTGGTTCACCTCGGGCAAGGTCGCGATGTACTACGGCGGCAGCTGGTTCCGCGGAGCGATCGGCGGCTCGCCGGTCGAGGCCGACGTGCAGGTGGCCCCCCTCCCGCAGGGCGAGGAGCGGGCGACCGTCATCCACGGCGTCGCCAACGTCGTCGCCGCGAACAGCGAGAACAAGCAGGCGGCCCGCGCGCTCCAGGCGTTCCTCGCGAGCGAGGAGGCGCAGCGTCAGCAGGGCGAGGTCGGCTCGATCATCCCCGCGTTCGCCGGCACGCAGTCCACGTTCGCCGAGTCGCTCCCGGGCGTCGACCTCCAGGTGTTCCTCGACGCCGTCGAGTACGCCAAGCCGCTCCCGGTGTCGAAGAACAGCTCGGCCTGGAACGCCTTCGAGGCGGAGCTGCTGCCGGACGTGTTCTCCGGGGCCCGCCCGGTCGCCGACGTCACGGCCGAGCTCGCCGAGCAGATGAACGGCGCCCTGGCGAAGGAGTGATGACCTCCTCGTCCCCCCGCCTCCGTCCCCTCCCCCCCACGCCGCGCGGCGGGGGGGGGGGCCCCCCCCCCCCCC
>JAEWKY010000164.1 GCA_023457615.1 Actinomycetes bacterium
GTCGCGGGGCCTAGCGGCCGGTCGCGTCGGGCGCGCGATCGACGTCGCCGCGCCAGGAGCCCGTCTCGCCGCCGCGGGCCTCGATGATCTCCTTGAACTTCTTCAGGTCGCGCGCGACCTGGAGGTCGTCGATCTGGAGCGCGGCGCCCACGGTCTCGACGAAGCCGTCGGGCTCCCAGTCGAGCTGGAGGGCGACGCGGGTCTGGTCGTCGGCGAGGCGGTGGAAGGTGACGACCCCCGCGTGCTGCGGGCCGCCGGTCGACCGCCAGGCGACGCGCTCGTCGGGGTGCTGCTCGGTGATCTCGGCGTCGAACTCGCGCTCCACGCCGCCGACCGTGACGACCCAGTGCAGGTGGGTGTCGTCCTTCTGCGTGATCGACTCGACCCCGCTCATGAACTGCGGGAACTCCTCGAACTGGGTCCACTGGTTGTACGCCGTGCTCACCGGCACGTCGACGTCGATGCTCTGCTGGATGCTGCTCACTGCTCGTGCTCCTCGTTCTCCTCGCCGTGCGCAGGGACCCGGGTGTTCGCGGGGTCCTGCTCCGGCACGTCCTCGGGCGCGATGTTGTCGGCCGTCATGTCGGTCGGGCCGTCCGGCCGCTCGTCGCGTTCCATGGGTCAACTCCACGCGACGCCTAGCGGCTTCGGGAGCGCCTTGACAATCCCCGCGCGTGGTGACAACGCGCGCCTACGATCGGCTCATGGCGCAGCCGAACGTCTCCGCAGACGCTCGTCCCGACGCGGACGGTCGTCCCGACGGCGAGACCGAGGAGGAACGCGTCTCGCGCAACTGGGACGAGATCCTCCAGGAGCTCCGGGTGACCCAGACGGGCACGCAGATCCTGCTCGGGTTCCTGCTCACGATCCCGTTCCAGCAGCGCTTCGGCGACCTCGAGGGCGCGCAGATCGGCATCTACCTCGCTCTCGTCTGCGCGGCCGCCGCCGCCACGATCCTCGCGATCACCCCGGTCGCCCTGCACCGCGCGCTGTTCCGCCGCGGCGCCAAGCCCGCCCTCGTGTTCTCGGCCAACCTCCTCATGCGGCTCGCCCTCGCCGCGATCGCCCTCGCGCTGAGCGGCACGGTCTTCCTCATCTTCGACGTCGTGCTCGGGCATCCGGCCGCGATCCTCGCCGGGGGCGGCACGCTCGTCGTCACCGGGGCGATGTGGATGCTCCTGCCGTCGCTCCTGCGGTCGCGCCGGTGACCGCGGACCGCGAGACGGGCACGCCCCCGCCGTGGCGCCTCGCCGTGCGCCGCGCGTGGCACGGGTTCGTGCGTCACAACGGCATCGACTCGGCCGCCGCGCTCACGTTCTTCGCCGTGCTCGCCGCCTTCCCCCTCACCCTCGGCGTGGTGTCGGTGTTCGCGATCTTCGACGACCGCGACCGCGCGGTCGAGGACCTCGTCGCCGTGCTCGACATCGTGCTGCCGGACCAGGCCGCGAACGACCTCGAGGACGTGCTGCGGGAGCTGCTGAGCCTCGACAACCCCTACCTCGCGCTCGGATTCTCGCTCGCGATCGGCCTGTGGACCCTCTCGGGCTACGCGACGGCGTTCGGGCGGCAGATGAACAAGGTCTACGAGGTCGAGGAGGGTCGGCCGATCTGGGCGTTCCGCGGCCGGATGCTCGGCGTCGCCGTGCTCGTCGGGGCGACGGGGGCGCTCGGCGTCACGCTGCTGCTCGGGCCGCGCGAGCCGCTCGCGTGGGACATCGTGCGGTGGGTGCTCGTCGTCGCCTGCCTGTTCCTCGCGATCGCCCTGCTCTACGCGTTCACCCCCAACGTGCGACGGCCGCACCTGCGCTGGGTGAGCGTCGGGTCGCTCGTCGCGATCGCCGTCTGGGTCGTCGCCACCGGGGGCGTCGTGCTCTACGCGGTGCTCGTCAACCACGGCGAGGTCTACGGATCGCTCGGCGGGGTCATCGTGCTGCTGCTGTGGGCCTACGCCACCCAGGCCGCGCTCGTCGCGGGGGCGGAGCTCGACGCCGAGTTCACGCGCCTCAAGCAGATCGCCGACGGGGCGGATGCCGCGGAGCGCGTGCGGCTGCCGAAGCGCGACGCGCGGCGCATCCGCACGCTCGCGCGGCAGCGGATGGCGGACGTCGCCGACGCCCGGGCACTGCAGGACCGGACGCCCGAGGTGAAGGAGAGCGCGGACTGACGGGAGCCTCGCGCGACGGCGGGCCTAGGGCTGCGTCGAGATCGGGGTCGTGAGCGACGGCTCGTCGCCGAGCATGAGACCGCCGTTGGAGTTGGCGCCCATCGTCATCGCCTCGAGCCACTCGCGCCGCAGCTCGATCGGCTTGCTGCCGTAGTACTTGAAGAACAGCGGCACGTTCGGCCCGATCCACGCCGCGCTGCGCCCGTCGCCGACGGCCGGGTCGTCGCGCCACTGGAGGAAGAAACCCTCGCCCCGTCGGAGCTTCGTCGCGACGACCGCCTGCAGATGCGCCATCGCACGGTCGTCGAGCTCGATCTCGGTCTTCATGTTCCCGTAGAGGATCTTGCCCACGTCGCCTCCCAGCGTCTCCCCCATTCTGCCAGGGGGTCATACGCCCGTCACCCGGCTCGATCAAGCCCCGTGCGATGTGGTACCCCGCCGCGTAGACCGGAGGGATGGAGACGACCCTCAACCCCGTGACCCGTTATCCGAGCGACGACTTCCCCCGTCAGGAGCAGGATCAGCCCGGCCTGACCGGAGCGACCGAGCCGACGCCCGACCACGGCGAGGAGAGCTACGTCGGCTCGGACAAGCTCGCCGGGATGCGCGCGCTCATCACGGGCGGCGACTCCGGGATCGGGCGGGCCGTCGCGATCGCGTACGCCCGGGAGGGCGCCGACGTCGCGATCTCCTACCTCCCCGAGGAGGAGGAGGACGCCGCCGACACCGCCGAGTGGATCGAGAAGGCGGGACGCACGGCGCTGCGGCTCCCGGGCGACGTGCGCAACGAGGAGCAGTGCACCGAGCTCGTGCAGCGTGTCGTCGACGAGCTCGGCGGGCTCGACATCCTCGTGCTCAACGCCGCGTACCAGGAGAACCGCGAGAGCCTCGAGAGCACCCCGACCGCGGAGATCGAGCGGGTCTTCGAGACGAACCTGTACGCGCCGCTGTGGACGGCGCGCGCCGCAGTGCCGCATCTGAAGCCGGGCGCCTCGATCATCACCACGTCGTCGATCCAGGCGTTCAACCCGTCGCCGCAGCTCTTCGACTACGCGATGACGAAGGCCGCCCAGGTGGCCTTCACGAAGGCGATGGCGCAGCAGCTCGGCGAGCGCGGCATCCGCGTCAACGCCGTCGCCCCGGGCCCGATCTGGACGCCCCTCATCCCCGCGACGTCGTGGCCCGACAAGGTCGAGACGTTCGGGCAGGACACCCCGCTCGGGCGTGCCGGGCAGCCCGCGGAGCTCGCGCACGCCTACGTCTTCCTGGCGTCGCCGGAGAACTCCTACGTCTCCGGCGCGATCGTGCCCGTGACGGGCGGAAAGGGGCTGTAGGGATGCCGTCGAACTCCCTCAAGGATCCGGAGCTCTACGACGAGCTCCGGAAGGACGGAGCGAGCAAGGAGAAGGCCGCGCGCATCTCGAACGCCGCCGCGGCACGGGGCCGCTCGGTCGTCGGCCGCAAGGGCGGCGAGTCGGGTGACTACGACGACTGGACGGTGCCCGACCTGCGCCGTCGCGCGAAGGAGCTCGGCCTGCAGGGCTACTCCGCGAAGCGCAAGTCCGACCTCATCGCGATGCTCCGCCACCACTGACCCTCCTCGCTCGGCTCCAGCCACGCGGTGAGGGCGAGGAGTAGCCTCGGCGCATGTCGTTCATCACGCGCGGGTTCTCCGGCGCGGGGCGCGAGCGCGATCCCCGCCTCCCACCCGGGCAGTCGCTCGTCGCCGACTGGCCCGTGCTCTCCGCCGGCCCCACCCCCGAGATCGACACGGCGGACTGGTCGTTCAGCATCCGCACCGAGGCCGGGCAGCTCCACAGCTGGACGTGGGACGAGCTGCTCGCGCTCGGCGTCGAGGACGTGACGGTCGACATCCACTGCGTGACGCACTGGACGAAGCTCGACATGCCGTGGCGCGGCGTGAGCCTCGACAAGGTGTTCGAGAACGTCGAGACGAGCGCCGACTACGTCATGGCGCACAGCTACGGCGGCTACACCACCAACGTCGCGCTCGACGAGCTGCTCGACGGGCAGGCGTGGATCGCGACCGAGGCCGAGGGCGAGCCGCTCGATCCGGAGCACGGCGGCCCCGCCCGGCTGCTGGTGCCCGCGCTCTACTTCTGGAAGAGCGCCAAGTGGCTGCGCGGCCTCGTCATGATGAACGACGACGAGCCCGGGTTCTGGGAGCAGAACGGGTACCACATGCACGGCGACCCCTGGACCGAAGAGCGGTATTGGTAGCGCCCGCCGCGGGAGGCCGCGCGTGGTGACGCGCATCCGGCCGCAGTGGCTCGCGGCCACCGTGGCCGAGGTGCTGCCCGAGACGCCGACCGCGCGCCGCATCCTGCTCGACGTGCCGGGCTGGCCGGGCAACGACGCGGGGTCGCATCTCGACATCCGGCTGACCGCACCCGATGGCTACCAGGCGAGTCGCTCGTACTCGATCGCGTCGTACGGGCCCGGCGAGCGCGTCGTGCTCGCGGTCGACCAGATCCCGACGGGCGAGGTGTCGCCGTTCCTCACGCGGGAGCTGCGCGCCGGCGACCAGCTCGAGGTGCACGGTCCGCTCGGCGCCTACTTCGTCTGGCGACCGCAGGGCTTCGGGGCGACGACCGGACCCGTGCAGCTCATCGGCGGCGGATCCGGGATCGTGCCGCTCGTCGCGATCGCGCAGGCGGCGGCCGATGCGGGGCGCACCGCCGACGTCCGGATGCTGTCGAGCGTCCGCCGGGCGTCGGACCAGTTCTTCGCGGCGGAGCTCACGGCCCTGGCCGCGTCCGGCCTGCACGTCGACACCGTCTACACGCGGGAGTCGCCCGACGGCGGCCCGGTGGGGCGGCTCACCCGCGAGCGGCTGGCCGAGCTCGTGCCCGACGTGACCGGGATCGAGCGCACCTATGTGTGCGGCCCGACGCCGTTCGTCGAGGCGGTGGCCGACTGGCTGATCGCCCTGGGGCACCAACCCGGCACGATCCGCACCGAGCGGTTCGGCGGCGCCTAGGACGCCTTCTTCTTCGCCGCGGGCTTCTTGGCGGGCGCCCTCTTGGCGGGCGCCTTCTTCGCCGGCGCCTTCTTCTCGGCGGATGCCCCTCCCCCGCGCTTGGCCTCCACCGACCGGCGCAGCGCCTCCATGAGGTCGAGTACCTCGCCGCCCTCCTCCGTCTCCCGCCCGAAGGTGGCCTCGGTGTCGTAGGCGTCGCCGGCATCCAGCTTCGCCTCGATGAGGGTCTTCAGCTGCTCCTGGTAGTCGTCGGTGAACTTCTCCGGCGTGAAGTCGCTCGCGAACGAGTCGACGAGGGCGCGCGACATCTTGAGCTCGTCGGCGGAGATGCGCGGCGTCTCGTCGAGCTCCGGGAACCGGGCCTCGCGCACCTCGTCCTCCCAGAGCAGCGACTGCAGCACGAGGATGTCGTCCCGCACCCGCAGCACGGCGAGCCGGGTCTTCTGACGCAGGGCGAACTTCACGATCGCGGTGCGGTCGGAGTCCTCGAGGGTGCGCCGCAGCAGCACGTACGCCTTGTTCGACTTCGAGTCGGGCGACAGGTAGTAGGGCTTGCCGAGCATGATCGGATCGATCTGGTCGGTCGGCACGAACTCGACGACGTCGATGTCCTTGCTGCGCTCGACCGGCAGCGACGCGAAGTCCTCGTCGGTGAGGATCACGGTCTGCTCGCCGTCGACGTAGGCCTTGCCGATCTCCTCGTACGGCACCTCCTCGCCGTCGATCTCGCACACGCGCTTGTAGCGGATGCGACCCCCGTCCTTCTCGTGCACCTGGTGCAGCGGGGCGTCGTGATCCTCGGTCGCGGAGTAGAGCTTCACGGGCACATTCACGAGCCCGAAGCTCAGCGAGCCCTTCCAGATGGAGCGCATGCCCCCATCTTGCTCGGCTCGCAAGGGATTCTCGACACTCTTGCGCGTGGGTAACTTGGGGGCATGGCGGGCAAGGCCGAGCAGGTCGTGACGGTGGCGGGTCACCGGCTCAAGCTCACCAACCTCGAGAAGGTGCTCTACCCCGAGACGGGCACGACCAAGGCCGAGGTGCTCGACTACTACTCGCGCATCGCGGAGGTGCTCATCCCGCACGCCCGCAACCGCCCGGTGACGCGCAAGCGGTGGGTCGAGGGCGTCGGCACCGCGGTGAAGCCCGGCACGGTGTTCTTCGAGAAGAACCTGCCCGCGTCGGCCCCGTCCTGGATCCCGCGCCGCGACATCCAGCACTCCGACCACGTCAACACCTATCCGCTCGTCAACGACCTCGCGACGCTCGCCTGGATGGCGCAGCAGGCGTCGCTCGAGCTGCACGTGCCGCAGTGGCGGTTCGGCAAGGGCGGCGCGCGGCAGAATCCCGACCGGCTCGTGCTCGACCTCGACCCCGGCGACGGCGCCGGGCTGCCGGAGTGCGTCGAGGTGGCGACCTACGTGCGCGAGATCCTCCAGGGCATGGGACTCGAGCCGCTGCCGGTGACGAGCGGCTCGAAGGGCATCCATCTCTACGCCGCCCTCGACGGGGCCTGGACCACGGAGCAGGTGTCGGAGGTCGCGCACGAGCTCGCGCGCCTGCTCGAGGCCGACCACCCCGATCTCGTCGTGAGCGACATGAAGAAGACGCTCCGGGCCGGCAAGGTGCTGCTCGACTGGAGCCAGAACAACGGCAACAAGACGACGATCACGCCGTACTCGCTGCGCGGGCGGGACCGGCCGACGGTCGCGGCGCCCCGCACGTGGGACGAGCTGCTCGCCCCCGGCCTGCGGCACCTCGAGATGCACGAGGTGCTCGAGCGGGTCGCGCGCGACGGCGACCCGATGGCGGGGCTCTCGACCGAGGTGTGGCACTCGGCGGAGACCGCCGAGAAGCTCGAGCTCTACCGCTCGATGCGCGACGGCGCGAAGACCCCCGAGCCGATGGGCGGCGAGGCGGCCGGCAGCGGCGTCCAGCCGACCGGCAACTCGTTCGTCATCCAGGAGCACCACGCGACGGCGCTGCACTACGACTTCCGGCTCGAACGCGACGGTGTGCTCGTCTCGTGGGCGGTGCCGAAGGGCGTGCCGACGCAGGCCGGCACGAACCACCTCGCGGTGCGCACCGAGGACCACCCGCTCGAGTACGGCCAGTTCGAGGGCGAGATCCCGAAGGGCGAGTACGGCGCCGGGAAGGTCACGATCTGGGACCGCGGGTCGTACGACCTCGAGAAGTGGCGCGACGACGAGGTGATCTTCACGATCCACGGCGAGAAGCACGGGTCGTCGCGGCTCGCGCTCATCCAGACCGACTCCGGCAAGGAGCCGGGCAAGAACTGGCTCCTGCACTACATGAAGGACCAGCAGAGCGTCGACTGGGACGATCCCGAGAGCATCGCCGCGTCGAAGCGCCGCTCGGCGGAGAGCGGGTCGTGGAAGCGCGTCGGCGCGGAGCCGCGCCGGGGGTTGAAGCGCGGCAAGACCGTCGTGGGCGGGCGCGTGAACGCGACGGGCACCGTGCATCCGATGCTCGCGTCGCCCGCCGAGCCGGACGACATCCGGGGCGACGACTGGGTCTTCGAGCTGAAATGGGACGGCTACCGCGCGATCGCGACGGTGCGCGGCGGCGAGGTCTCCCTGCGATCGCGCAACGGACTCGACTTCACCCCGACCTACCCCGAGCTGCAGGCCCTCGCGGCGGCCGTCGACGGCGACGCCGTGCTCGACGGCGAGATCGTCGCGCTCGACCCCGCGGGACGTCCGAGCTTCCAGCGGCTGCAGAGCCGCTCGGGGCTCACGAGCCCGCGCGACGTGGAGCGGGCGCGCACGGCGCAGGGCGTCGAGTACTTCGTGTTCGACGTGCTCGAGCTCGGCGGCGAGTCCCTCGTCGACAGGCCGTACACCGAGCGGCGCGCGGCCCTCCGGGCGGCGGTGCGCGACGACGGGGCGCGCGGAGGTGCCGGCGCTGTGCGGGTGCCCGAGGATGCCGGCCGCGACCTCGACGCGGCGCTCGCGCTGAGCACGCGGCTGGGCCTCGAAGGCGTCCTCGCGAAGCGCGCGTCGAGCGTCTACCGGCTCGGCAAGCGCTCCCGCGACTGGCTCAAGCTCAAGCACACCGCCGCGCAGGAGGTCGTCGTCGCCGGCTGGCGCCCCGGCACCGGGATGCGGGCGGCGACGTTCGGATCGCTGCTGCTGGGAGTGCCGGAGGGCGACCGGCTGCGCTACGTCGGCCGCGTCGGCACCGGGTTCTCCGACGCCGACCTGGTCGAGACCCGGCGGAGGCTCGACCGGCTCGCCCGGCAGACCTCGCCGCTCATCGGGGTTCCCGGTCCGGATGCCCGCGAGGCGCACTGGGTGACCCCGAGCCTCGTCGGCGAGGTGGGGTACGCCGAGCGCACGTCCGACGGCCGCCTGCGCGCCCCGACCTGGCGCGGCTGGCGCCCCGACAAGAGCGCCGACGAGGTGCGCTGGGAGGACTGACCCGCACGCCGCGCGTTGCAGCGGTGCAACACGCAACGGGCTCGGGGGCGACCGACCGACGGCGAGTGGATAGATTCTCGCCATGACCCGCACGCTCCCGCGCCTCGCCGCCGCGCTGCTCGCCGCCGTCACGCTCGTGCTCGGCGCTCCCGTCGCCGCGCTGGCGGCCCCGCGGGCGATCGATCCCGCGTGCGCCGACTTCGCCCTCGGCGGGTTCGTCCAGGTGGGCGACCCCGCGGACCTCGGTTCCGACCTGCCGCCCGGGGTCACCGTCGACGACATGTCGTGCGTGCTCGACTTCACCGCCTCCGGCGAGGACATCCGCATCTACGCGTATCTCGTCGACCCGTTCTCGGTGTTCCTCACCAAGGCCACCTACTTCGCCGCGAACGGCTGGTTCATGAGCGAGGCGCTCGAGGACGGCACCGAGGAGCCGACGACCCTCGACGCGCTGATCGGCCGCTCCGGCGAGGACGAGATCAACCTCGTGTTCCGGCGCGGGGCAGGCGACGGCGCCGGACTGTACTACGCGACCGACGCGACGGCGGCGACCTTCGGCGTCGGCACCTACCTCGCCGTCTTCACCGACGACACCGGCGGGACCGGGATCGACGACCCGTCGACCATCTCCGACCTGCGCACGATCGCGGACGCGGTGCCGACCCCGGCGCAGACCGGAGTGCTCGTCATCTCGTCGGCGCTCCTCACCGTCCTGCTCGCCGTGCCCGCCTTCCTGCTGTCCCGCGTGCTCGGCGCCCGCTACGGCCAGTGGTTCGGCTGGCTCGACCGCGGGCGCCTCGGGAGACTCCGCGCGGGCCTCGCGAGGCCGTCCTCGTCGCGGCGCCGATGGCTCGTGCTGGGCGTCGGGATGCTGCTCGCCTCGCTCATCGCCGCGTTCATCGACCCCGACTTCGGGTTCAACGGCCTCTCGGTGCGGCTCTACCTCACGCTGCTCGCGACGTTCGTGCTGTTCAACGTCGGAGCCTGGCTCGCGGTGCGGGCCGTGCTGCGCCGCGTGCAGCCCGACGCGAGCCCGGCCCTCACGTTCCATCCGGCCTCCCTGCTCGTCGTCGCGATCGCCGTGCTGCTCTCGCGGCTGCTCTCCTTCGACCCCGGCATCGTGTTCGGACTCGTCGCCGGCACGACGTTCGCGGTGACCCTCGCGCTCTCCCGCGAGGCGATCGTGATCCTCACCGGCACCGCGTACGCGGCGGCCGTCGGCCTCGTCGCGTGGGTCGGCTACAGCATCCTCAGCTGGCTGAACCCGCTCGACGCGGCGGCCGTCGCCGTGACCGAGTTCCTCGGCGGGCTCACCCTCGAGGGCGTCTCGACGCTGCCGATCGCGCTCATCCCGCTCGCGACGCTCGACGGGGGCGTGCTGTTCCGCTGGCGGCGCGCGGTGTGGGCGGTGGTCTACGCCCTCGGGCTCGCCCTGTTCATGCTCGTGCTGTTCAACCTGCCGGGCGGCACGACCGAGGTGGATGCCGCGTTCTGGCGCTGGCTGATCGTCTTCGCGGTGTTCGCGGTGCTCGCGACCGCCGTGTGGCTCGTCGACACCCTCGTGCGGCGCCGGGCGGTGGATCAGAGCCCGCGCGACACGACGAACACGACGGCCGAGACGAGCGCGTAGGCCAGGAGCGAGAAGCCCATCAGCGGCCCGACGAGCCGGCTCGTGCGGTATTCGGCGCGGCTCAGCGTCGGCCGCACCGCGCCGAGGGCGATCGCCTGGGCCACCCCGAGCGCCCCGACGGTGGGATCCTCGAGCAGCAGTCCGAGCGGGACGAAGTGCAGCGCGACGACGGCGGCGACCCACCACGCCATCCAGCGACCCTGCTTCCGGCGAGCCAGCACGAGGGCGCCGACGAGGGCGACGAGCACCTCGGCGCCGACGAGCACGCCCATCCAGGCGTAGCGGCCCTCGAGCGCGGTCGCCGCGAACCAGTTGCGCTGCGTGACGATGCCGAAGAACACCGAGAGCGCGAGCCCGACCGCGCTGCCGATCCCGAGGATCGGCCGCAGGCCCCGGCGCGGGTCCTCCTGCGACCAGCCGAGCCAGACGAACGTCATGAGCCCGAACCAGGCGATCGTGAAGGCGTGGTCGCGGAGGTACTCGGTGAGCATCCCTCGACGCTACCGGGTGCGCCTCCGCGTCGGTCGCGGCGTCGGCGTCGGCATCAGTAGAGGAAGAAGATCGGCGCCCACTCGGGATTGCGGGCGTGCACGATCGCGAGGAAGACGAGCGCGTCGAACAGCAGGTGCACCGCGAGCACGTAGCCGAGCGACCGCGTCTTCGCGAACAGATAGCCCTGAAGCAGGGCGAACGGGATCGTCAGCAGGGGGCCCCACGCGCGGTAGCCGAGCTCCCAGAGGAACGACACGAAGATGACCGCCGTCAGCACGTTGGCCGTCCAGAACGGGAAGTGCCGCCGCAGCAGCACGAGCACCGTGCAGATGAAGAACAGCTCGTCCCACGTGCCCACCGCGTTGACGCCGACGAAGAACCGCGCGACCTCTCCCCCGTCGACGAGCGGGGGCCAGTTGAGGTAGGCGCCCGAGCGGATGAAGTAGAACGGCAGGATCAGGTAGCCCAGCAGCGGCACCGCGACGAGATAGCCGATCTCGAGCCGGGTCAGCCTCCCGTCGCCCCGCCACGGGAACCCGATGACGCGCCGCCGGTAGACGAGCCTGTCGATCGCGAACGGCAGGGCCACGGCGAGCGCGAGCACGAGACCGATGCGGACGAAGCTCGCCCACGCGACGTCGGCCTCGACGCTCGTCGTCGCGACGACGCCGATGCCGACGCCGATGAGCACGAGGTCCTGGCCGAGCTCGCGGTCGAGCAGCATCGCCGCGACGAGCGACGCGGCGAGCAGCGGAACGCCGACGACGTGCTGGATCGGGGTCTCGTGCAGCCCGAAGAGCACGAACGCCGAGAGCGCGACGCCGATCGCGGGCGCGAGCTTCCACGCCGAGCCGGCGTGCGGCGGGGCCTCCGACCGCGCGGGACTCACGCGGTGGGGACGGACGTCGGCACGGTGATGGCGCCCGTGGGCGGCACGATGCCGGAGAGCCGCTCGGGCGAGAGCACGCGACGCACCTCCTCGGGCGTCATGAGCCCCTGCTCGAGCACGAGCTCGGCGATCGACGCGTGCGTCGTGAGGGCCGTGTGCGCGAGGGTCGCCGCGGCCGCGTAGCCGATGTACGGCGTGAGCGCCGTCACGACGCCGACGCTCGTGCCGACCTGCGCCTCGAGCCGCTCGATGTTGGGCTCGATGCCGTCGATGCAGTTGATCCGCAGCGTCTTGCACGCGTTCGTCATCCAGCTGAGCGACTGCAGGATGCTGTGCGCGATCACGGGCTCGAAGGCGTTGAGCTGCAGCTGGCCGCCCTCCGCGGCCGCGGTGACCGTGGCATCCGCGCCGATCACGCTGAACGCGACCTGGTTGACGACCTCGGGGATCACCGGATTGACCTTGCCGGGCATGATCGACGACCCGGCCTGACGGGCCGGCAGGAAGATCTCGCCGAGGCCCGCCTGCGGACCCGACGACAGCAGCCGCAGGTCGTTGCAGATCTTCGACAGCTTGACCGCGGCGCGCTTGAGCGTGCCCGAGACCGTCATGAAGATGCCCGCATCGGAGGTCGCCTCGATGAGGTCGGGCGCGGTCTCCTGCGGGATGCCGGTGACCTCCTCGAGATGCTTGCGCACGGCCTCCGCGTAGCGCGGATCGGCCGTGATGCCCGTGCCGATCGCGGTCGCGCCCATGTTGATCTCGTTGAGCCACGGGATCACCTCGGAGAGGCGGTCGTGGTCTTCCGTCAGAGTGTGCGCGAAGCCCGTGAACTCCTGGCCGAGCGTCATCGGCACGGCATCCTGCAGCTGCGTGCGACCGACCTTGAGGATGTGGGCGAACTCCCGCCCCTTCGCGGCGAACGACTCGGTGAGCCGCACGTGCTCCTCGAGCAGACGCTGGATGCCGAACACCATCGCCAACTTGATCGCCGTCGGATAGACGTCGTTGGTCGACTGCGACCGGTTGACGTCGTCGATCGGGTGCAGGTGCTCGTAGGCGCCGAGCGGCTTGCCCATCATCTCGAGGCCGATGTTGGCGATGACCTCGTTGGTGTTCATGTTGGTGCTCGTGCCGGCACCGCCCTGGATCGCGCCCACCACGAACTGGTCGTGGAACTCCCCCGCGACGATGCGCTCGCACACGGCGTCGATGAGGTCGGCCTTCTCGGCGCTCAGCACGCCGATCTGCTTGTTGGCGCGGGCGGAGGCCTGCTTCACCCGCGCGAGCGCCCGGAGGAGGTCGGGGTAGTTGGAGATCGCGCGCCGCGAGATCGGGAAGTTGATGAGAGCACGGCCGGTGTGGATGCCCCAATAGACGTCGGCCGGGATCTCCATCGATCCCAGCGAGTCCTTCTCTGTTCGAGTCGGACCCTCGCCCTTGAGGATGCTCGTGGCCTGCTCGGGTCCGGTGGTTCCCTGCATGGGTTCGAGCCTAGGCGGGCCCGGCGTCCCGCGTCAGTGGAAGATCGGCACGATGAGGTAAATCCCGAGGAGGACGATCATCCCGCAGACGACGTAGAGCGCGACCGACACCGGCCGCCGCCACGGCGCCTCGCCGTCGCCGAGACGCAGCGCGAGGGAGAACAGGATGACGACGCCGCAGGCCGCGACGAGCGACGCGACGACGACCGTCACGAAGGCGAGCCAGTTGATCGTCATCGCGAGCCCTTCTTCTTCTTGGGGCGCACGAACTGGCCGGGCTGCGGCTGGTGGAAGGTGCGGTGGGTCACCTGGTTGCGACGCGACCACAGGTAGATGCCGGTGATCGCGACCACGGCGAGCACGACATCCAGCCAGACGCCCCACGCGCCCACGCCGGCGAGCAGCGCGGCGAGCGCGGCGAGCGTGCCCGACGCCGGGATCGTGATGAGCCAGCCGATGCCGATCTTGCCCGCCGTGCCCCACTTGACCTTCGCGCCCTTGCGGCCCATGCCCGTGCCGATGACCGAGCCCGACGCCACCTGGGTCGTGGAGAGCGCGAAGCCGAGGTAGCTCGACGAGAGGATCGTCGCGGTCGTCGAGGCCTCCGCGGCGAAGCCCTGGGCGGGCTCGATGTCGCTCGTGAGGTCCTTGCCGAGCGTCTTGATGATGCGCCAGCCGCCCGCGTAGGTGCCCGCGGCGATCGCGACGGCACACGCCGCGATCACCCAGAACGGCGGATGCGCGTCGACGTCGAGGAAGCCCGCCGCGATGAGGGTGAGCGTGATCACGCCCATCGTCTTCTGCGCGTCGTTGGTGCCGTGCGCGAGCGAGACGAGGCTCGAGGTGAAGACCTGGCCGCGCTTGAAGCCGTCGCGCTGGCCCTTCTTCACGACCGCGTAGGCGATCTTCGTCGCGAGGAACGCGATCGTCATCGCCGTCACGGGCGCGAGCACCGCGGGGATGAGGATCTTCGACACGAGCACGGCGCCGTCGATCGCCTGGACGCCCGCGCCCACGATCGCGGCGCCGATGAGCCCGCCGAAGAGGGCGTGGCTCGACGACGACGGCAGCCCGAGGAGCCACGTGATGAGGTTCCAGACGATCGCGCCGATGAGCCCGGCGAGGATCAGCTCGGGCGTGATCTGGATGCCCGCGTCGCCCTCGCGGATCAACCCGCCCGAAATCGTGCGGGCGACCTCGGTGCTGAGGAACGCGCCGACGAGGTTGAGGACGGCGGCGATGCCGACGGCCACGCGCGGCTTCAGCGCCCCGGTCGCGATGGGTGTCGCCATCGCGTTGGCCGTGTCGTGGAAGCCGTTCGTGAAATCGAAGAGGAGGGCGAGCCCGATGACGAGCACGACCAGAAGCGTGAGGTCCACCGCGGGCAAGTCTCACACACGTCGACGGCGACTCGTTACCCCGGGTTCACGTCGCGTTCACCCGAGGTGCGAGATCGTGAAGGCCGCGAGGAAGCCGAGGGTCGCGAGGAGTCCGGTGAGCATCCGGTCGCGCTGGAAGGCCGCGGGGATCATCGTGTTGCAGACCATCGCCAGGATGCCGCCCGCCGCGATCGTCGTGATCACCGCGGTGAGCTCGGGCGGAGCCTCCTGCAGCAGCAGGAATCCGAGCAGCGCCGCCGTACCCGACACCGCGACGACCGCGGCCCAGACGCCGAAGACGTAGCGGGGGCGACGCCCGGCCTCCTTCATTTGCGCCGTGCTGGAGAGCCCCTCGGGGAGGTTGGAGATCGCGATCGCCGCGACGATCGGCAGGCTGAGTCCCCCGGTCGCGACGACGGACGTGCCGAGCACGACCGACTCCGGGATGCCGTCCACGAGGGCGCCGATGAGCAGGGCGCTGCCCGACGGCTTCTCGCCGTCGCCCACGCGTCGGCCGCGGGCGTCCACGAGCCAGTCGGCGCCGACGTAGATCCCCGCGCCCGCCGCGAAGCCGACGACGGTCGGCCACAGCCCGCCCGTCGCGTGGGCCTCCGCGACGAGCTCGAACGAGAGCGCCGAGATGAGCACCCCGGCGCCGAACGCGAGGATGCCCGCGACGACCCCGGCGGGCACCCGCACGAACCAGGCGATCGCCGCGCCCACGAGCAGCAGCGACCCGGCGACGAGTCCGCTTCCGAGGGCGAGCAGGGCGTCCATGCGCCCATCCTGCTCCTCCGGACGGTCTCCGGAGGTCTCCCCGGGGGTCTCGCCGGCGGTCTCCCCGGAGGGTCCCCCGGAGGAACGCCGGGTGCGACCCGGGAGGGTGCGACCCGGACGGGGAGCCCCCGAACCGGGGAATGTACGCCACGGAGGGCGGCTCCTAGTGTCGGGTCAACGCGATCGGGGGGTCGCGGGACACGAAGGGTCGGGAATCAGGATGCACTCGTCGCGGGTGCTCGGCGTCATCGCGTTGAGCGCGATCCTCGTCGCAGCGATCAGCTTCGCGGTGGTCGACGTGAGCATCGCCGACGGCTGCGGACAGGGGCCGTGCAACGCCGGCATCCCGATCGTCGCGATCACCTTCGCCGCGCTCGGCGCCCTCGCGGCGCTCGTGAGCATCATCCCGGCGGTCACCTGGATCGTCGAGGCCGTGCGCACCGCGCGGCACTCGCAGCCCGAGGTCGACCGCGAGCTCGCCCGGGCGCACCTGCCGCGCCCCAGCTACTCCGACGAGGACCTGTGAGGGTCGCCGACACCGCGGGCGCGCACTGCCTCGGGATCGGGTGCGATCACGCGGACGACGCGCAGCCGCTGCGGGCCTCCGCGACCCCGCTGCGCGGCCGACACGCCCGTGCCGCGCGCCGCGAGAGGCTGCGGCCGAGCGGTCAGTCGAGCCGGCCGACCGACAGCACCCGCACGACGGCGACGCCCTCCTCGGCCGACGCCTCGAGGTCGACCTCCGCGGTGATGCCCCAGTCGTGATGCCCCGCGGGGTCGTCGAGGATCTGCCGCACGACCCAGCGCTCCGGCTCCTCGTGGACGACGAGCCGCGCCGCCGAGCGGGCATCCGGCCCCGTGCCGATCTCGTCGTGCTCGGCGTAGTAGTGGTCGAGCGCCGCCATCCACGGCACGCCGGGATCGAGGGCGAGCAGCTCCTCGTCGCGCTGGAGCGCCGCGAGCTGCACGCGGCGCCAGAGCGCGTTGCGCACGAGCACGAGGAACGCGCGGCGATTCGTGACGACCGACGTCGGCGGGGGCGGCAGCACCGGCGTCCCGGGGTCGTGGGCCGGGTTCTGCAGCGCGGCCCACTCGTCGAGCAGACTCGAGTCGACCTGGCGCACGAGCTCGCCGAGCCACTCGATCAGATCGTGCAGCTCCTCGGTCTTCGCCTCGTCGGGGATCGTCTGGCGCGCGGCGCGGTACGCGTCGGAGAGGTAGCGCAGCACGAGACCCTCGCTGCGCCCGAGCTGGTAGAACGCGACGTAGTCGGCGAACGACATCGCGCGCTCCCACAGGTCGCGCACGACCGACTTGGGTGACAGCTCGAAGTCGCGCACCCAGGGCTGCGACGCCGCGAACACCTCGAACGACTGCGCGAGGAGCTCCTCGAGCGGCTTCGGCCAGGTGACGGCCTCGAGCAGCTCCATGCGCTCGTCGTACTCGATCCCGTCGGCCTTCATCGCGGCGACCGCCTCGCCGCGGGCCTTGAACTGCTGTTGCGACAGGATCGGCCGCGGGTCGTCGAGCGTCGACTCGAGCACGCTCATCATGTCGAGCGCGTAGGTGGGCTGCTCGGGGTCGAGCAGCTCGAAGGCGGCGAGCGCGAAGGGCGAGAGCGGCTGGTTGAGCGCGAAGTTCGGCTGCAGGTCGACCGTCAGCCGGGGGATGCCGTCGACCACCTCGACCACGCCGGCCGTCTTCAGCGTGCGGTAGATCCCGAGCGCGCGCCGGGCGAGCTCGCGCTGCCGCGCGATCGGCTCGTGGTTGTCGAAGACGAGGGCGCGCACGTCCTCGAACGCCGTGCGGCCCTGCGCCGACGGGTCGCGCTCCCGGCCGACGACGTTGATGATCATCGCCGCGGTGATCTGCATCGACGACTGCAGCACCTCGGGCTCGGCGCCGATGAGGCGATCGAACGAGGCCGGGCCCCACGACACGAAGCCCTCGGGCGCGCGCTTCTTCGGTCCCTGCTTCTTCCCCTTGGCCTCGGCCTTCGCGGCGGCGATCGCGTTCTCGATCTCGTGCTCGGGCGCCTCGGCGACGACCTCGCCCGCGGTGTCGAAGCCGGCGCGGCCCGCCCGTCCGGCGATCTGGTGGAACTCGCGCGCGCTGAGCTGCCGCATCCGCTGACCGTCGAACTTCGTGAGCGCCGTGAACAGCACCGTGCGGATCGGCACGTTGATGCCGACGCCGAGGGTGTCGGTGCCGCAGATCACCCGCAGGAGGCCGCGCTGCGCGAGCTGCTCGACGAGTCGCCGGTACTTCGGCAGCATCCCCGCGTGGTGCACGCCGATGCCCGCGCGCACGAGCTTGCTCAGGGTCGCGCCGAAGCCGGCCGAGAAGCGGAAGCCGCCGATCTCCTCGGCGATCCGGTCCCGGTGCTCGCGCGACGCGACCCGCGCCGAGAGGAGGGCCTGCGCGCGTTCGACCGCGGCGGCCTGCGCGAAGTGCACGATGTACGCGGGCGCGAGGTGCTCCTCGAGCAGCGACTCGACGGTCTCGTGCACGGGGGTGGCGACGTAGCGGTAATGCAGGGGGACCGGCCGCTCGACGCCCGTCACGTGCGCGACCTCGACGCCCGTGCGGCGCTCGAGGTCGGCGGAGAGATCGGTGAGGTCGCCGAGGGTCGCCGACATCAGGACGAACCGGGCGCGGTCGAGCACGAGCAGCGGCACCTGCCAGGCCCACCCGCGCTGCGGGTCGGCGTAGAAGTGGAACTCGTCGGCGATCACGACCGCCCCGCCGACGGGCGTCGCGCCGGCCTCCGGTCCGTGGCGCAGCGCGAGGTTCGCGAGGATCTCGGCGGTGCAGCAGATGATGGGCGCATCCGGGTTGACGCTCGAGTCCCCCGTCACCATGCCGACGTTGTCGGCGCCGAAGATCTCGACGAGCGCGAAGAACTTCTCCGAGACGAGCGCCTTGAGCGGCGCCGTGTAGAACGAGCGCTGACCGCGGGCGAGGGCGATCGCATGCGCGGCCACCGCGACGAGCGACTTGCCAGTTCCCGTCGGCGTCGAGAGCACGAGATGCCGGTCGAGGACGAGCTCGAGCACCGCCTCCTCCTGCGCCGGGTAGAGGCGCAGACCCCGATCCGCCGCCCAGTGCTCGAACGCCGCGACGAACGCGTCGGGGTCCCACGGCGCCGGCAGCGCGGCGACGAGCGGTGTGGGCATGGATCGAGTCTGCCCTGTCCCCCGCGCCGCCGCCGTCGCCCGTGGGCCGCCTCCACGCCGTGTCCCCAGAGCTGGGTGCGGCCTGCCCCCATCACGGGGTAGACCGGCCCGGTACCCGGATCGGGCCGCACGGCTTAGAATCGTCTGGGAATCCCGGTCGCATCCGGGTGGCGGGGCGTAAGGAGCGTGCAGTCGTGGCAGACGACGACGTCCGCGTACCGGCGGGGTGGTACCCCGATCCCCTCGGCCTGCCCCAGCTGCGCTGGTGGGACAACCGCGCGTGGACCGAGCACACCTCGGACGCCCGACAGCCCACCGTGCAGCCGCAGCCGATGCGCGCCGAGGCCGCGACGGCGACGGCCACCCGGCTCGCGTTCGCCGACGACCTGCCGTTCGCCGACGACCTCGCCGACCTCGACGACTCCGCGTACCCGTCCGAGGTCGTCCCCGAGCTCATCGAGCCCGCCACGACCGCCACGGCTGCCTCCGACCTCGCCGACGGCCTGCCGAGCCGTCGGGCCCTGCGGGCGCAGGAGCGTCTCGAGACCGACGGCGACGGCACGCGCGAGCTCGCCGGCGACGCGTCGGCGTTCGCCCGTCCGCGCGGCGCGCTCGAGTCG
>JAEWKY010000165.1 GCA_023457615.1 Actinomycetes bacterium
ACTCCGCGCGATCTCGCCCGCGAGCCCGCCCTCCTCGGCCTCGCGCGAGAGCGCGGCCCCCGGGGTGTCGACGACGGTCACGAGCGGGAGGCGCAGACTCGCGGCGAGCTCCATCCCGCGCCGCGCCTGACGCAGGGCGTCGGGGCCGAGCGGACCGTCGTGCTGCTGGGCGTGACGGTCGAGCGCCGCGACGACGACACCGCGGCCGCCGAGCGCGGCGAGGGCGATGCGCGACGCCGACCCGGCCTCGCCGTGCCCCGTGCCGTTCAACCAGATGACGTCGTCCGCCGCGTGGCGCAGGAGGGTCCGCACGCCGGGCCGCGTGGGGCGGCGCGAGACGAGCACCGAGTCCCAGGCCGGCCGGTCGGCGAGCGGCTCGGGCTCCGCCGGGGACGACGGCGTGCCGGCGTGCGCGAGCGCGATCCCGACGACGCGGGCGGCCATCGCGCGGAGCTGCCGCGGCGGGAGCACCGCGTCGACGATGCCGTGCGCGAAGAGGTTCTCGCCGGTCTGCACGCCGGATGGGAAGTCCTCGCCGTGGAGGGCGCGGTAGACCTTCGGGCCGAGGAAGCCGATGAGCGCCTCCGGCTCCGCGACCGTGATGTGCCCGAGCGAGCCCCACGAGGCGAACACCCCGCCCGTCGTGGGATGCCGCAGGTAGACGAGGTAGAGGAGACCCGCCTCCTTGTGCGCCGTGACCGCCTGGGTGATCGCGGCCATCTGCAGGAAGGCGACCACGCCCTCCTGCATCCGTGTGCCTCCGGAGACCGGGGCGGCGAGGATCGGCAGCCGCTCGCGCGTCGCGCGCTCGATCGCCGCGACGACGCGCCGGGCGGCCGCGAGGCCGATCGATCCGCCGAGGAAGCCGAACTCCCCGACGATCACCGCGACCGGGCGCCCGTCGAGCAGCCCCCGGCCCGTGACCACGGCCTCGTCGACGCCGGTCCTCTCGGCGGCCTCGCGCAGCTCGGCGGCGTAGCCCTCCCCGAGGTCGGGTTGCACGGCGGGCTCGTCCCACGACGCGAATCCCTCGTCGTCGAGCGTCAGCCGGATCAGCTCGGCGGCCGTGAGGCGGCGGGGCGTCACCGGCTCGGGGCGACGAGCGCTCGGGCGGCCCGGGTGTGCTCGCCGAGGAGCGGGGGCGGTCGATGGTCGCGACGCGTGGTCTCCCGCCCGTCGGGCGTGAAGAACCGCAGCGGCGGTCCCGGCAGGGAGATCCGCCCGAGCGTGGAGTGGTCGACCTCGATCAGGAGCCCCTGCGACCGCGTCTGCTCCCACGCGTAGACCTCGTCGATCGAGCGCACCTTGCCCGCGGGCACGCCGGCCGTCGCGAGCGCGTCGAGCAGCTCGGCCGCGGTCCAGCCGGCGAACGCCGACTCGAGCACCCCGATGAGCTCGGCGCGGTGCTCGACGCGCAGCGCGTTCGTCGCGAAGCGCTCGTCGGCGGCATCGAGTGCGAGCATCCCGCAGAGCCGGGCCCAGAGCCCCTCGGAGCCGACGGCGATCTGCACGGCCCCGTCGCCGACCCGGAAGAGCCCGTAGGGGGCGATCGACGGATGATGGTTGCCCTGCGCCCGGCCCACCTGCCCGGCCACCGTCCAGCGCGTCCCCTCGAAGGCGTGCACGCCGACGATCGCCGCGAGGAGCGACGTGCGCACGACCTGGCCCCGGCCCGTGCGCTCGCGCTCGAGGAGCGCCGCGAGGATGCCGGAGGCGCCGTACATCCCGGCCAGCAGGTCGCCGATCGGCACGCCCACGCGCTGCACGTCGTCGGGTCCGGAGCCGGTGAGCGACATGAGGCCCGCCTCGCCCTGGGCGATCTGGTCGTAGCCGGCCCGCTCCCCCTCGGGTCCGTCGTGGCCGAACCCGGAGATCGAGAGGGTGACGAGGCGCGGGTTGAGCGGCTCGAGATCGGCCGGCCCGAGTCCGAGGCGCTCCATCGTGCCCGGACGGAAGTTCTCGATGAGCACGTCCGCGGTGATCAGGAGGGCGCGCAGGACGGCGAGATCGTCGGCCGACTTCAGGTCGAGGGCCACCGACTGCTTGTTGCGGTTGCAGGAGAGGAAGTAGGTCGACTGGGCGTCGCCCTCGCCGCCGACGAACGGCGGCCCCCACCCGCGCGTGTCGTCGCCGCCGGCCGGGTTCTCGATCTTGTGCACCGTGGCCCCGAGGTCGCCGAGCATCATCGAGGCGTGCGGACCCGCGAGGGCGCGCGTGAGGTCGACGACGACGACGCCGTCGAGGGGTCCGGCGCTCACGCCGACGACGCCGTTCCGGGATGGTTGCGCAGCACGCGGCGCTCGATGAGCCCGAGTCCGAGGTTCATGAGGAATCCGAAGACGCCGATGATGAGCAGCACGCCCCACATGCCGGGCGAGTCGAAGCGCGCCTGCCGCTCGAGCAGCAGGAACCCCGCTCCCCGGCCGCCGCTGATCATCTCCACGACGAGCGTCGTGATGACGCCGAGGGACGCCGCGATGCGCACCCCGACCATCGAGGCCGGGAAGACGCTCGGCAGCACGATCTTCGTGAGGATCGCCGCGCGGCCGAACTTGAGCATCCGCGCGGTGTCCATGCGCACGCTCGAGACCGTCCGCCGCGCGAGCGCGGTGTTGAGCAGGATGGGCCAGACGATCGCGAAGGCGACGATGAAGACGCTCGACCCGAGGCCGACTCCGAGCAGCAGGATCGTGACGGGCACGAGCACCGGCACGGGCAGGCCGCGGAGGAAGTCGAAGAGCGGGCTGACGGCGCGGTCGACGCGCGGGAGCGAGCCGATCACGAGGCCGAGCGAGACGCCGACGACGATCGCGATGCCGAGTCCGAGCACGAAGGTGACGAGGCTGTGCCCGAGCGCCGGGAGCAGCACGCCCGCCTCGGCGAGCTGCCCGAGCGACTCGAACCAGCGCGACGGCGGCGGGAACCGCAGCGGATCGCGCGTGAGGAGCTGCCATCCGACGAGGAGGAGCGCGAGCGGGATGAGCCCGCGCAGCCAGGCGAGGCGGGGCCCGCTCCGGGCGCGACGCACGCGCGTCGGCGTCGACGCGGCGCTCATCGGGCGTCCGCCATCTGACGCGCCGAGCCGGGCAGCGCGACGCGCACGAGCAGCACGAGCAGCATGTTGAGCACGTAGGCGAGCAGGCCGATCGTGAGCGTGTACGCCCACAGCCGCTCGGGGGCGAGCGCGTTCTGCGCCTGGATGACGCCCCAGCCGAGCCCGCGCGGGTTGATGAGCATCTCGGCGACGATCGCGAGCACGAGCGCCGTGACGATGCCGAGCCGCAGCCCGACGAGGATCTGCTGGGCGGCCGCGGGCACGATGACCTTCGCGAGCACGGCGGGGCGCGGGAGCCGCAGCACGGCGGCGACGTCGTAGAGCCGCGGCGAGATCGACCGCACGCCGCCCGCGGTGTTGATGAGGATCGGCCACGTCGCGGCGTAGGCGGCGACGACGATCTCGGAGAGGTTCGACGGACCCCAGATGAGCAGCGCGACGGGCACGAGCGCCGTCACCGGGATGGTGCGCAGGAAGTCGATCGACGAGGCGGAGTAGAGCCGGAAGGTCTGGAACAGGCCGAACACGATGCCGAGCGCGATGCCGATGGCGGCGCCGATCCCGCCGGCGACGAGCGTCGTGCCGAGCGTGTGGCCCATGTCGACGAAGAGCTTGCCGCTCGCGACGAGGGCGCCGGCCTCGACCGCGATGTCGGTGGGCGCGGGGAGGTAGCGCAGGTTGAGGATGCCGGTCGCGACGGCGAGCTGCCAGAGCGCGAGCACCCCGAGGATGACGAGGATGCCGCTCGGGTTGGCCGTCTGCACGATGCGGGCCGCGCGAGCGGAGCTCATCCGAGCGCCTTCGTGAGCTCCTCGCGGGCGGCGAGGAAGGCGGGCTCGGCACGCGTCTCGAGCTGGGTGCGCGGACGCGCGAGGCCGGGCTCGATCTCGAACGTGAGCATCCCGGGCGAGCCCGAGATCACGAACACGCGGTCGCTCAGGTAGATCGCCTCGTCGATGTCGTGCGTGATGAAGAGGATCGTCGCGCCCGTGCGCTGCTGCACCTGGAGCAGCTCGTCCTGCAGGCTCGCCTTGGTGAGCGCGTCGAGCGCGCCGAACGGCTCGTCCATGAGCAGGATGCGGGGCTCGAGCGCGAGGGCGCGCGCGATCTGCACGCGCTGCTGCATGCCGCCCGAGATCCGCCAGGGGTAGTCGTGGCGCTTGCCGTCGAGGTGCACCATGCGCAGCGCCGCGTCGGAGCGCGTGCGCCGCTCGGCGGCGGGGACCCCCGCCGCCTCGAGGCCGAGCTCGACGTTGCGACCGACGGTGCGCCACGGCAGGAGCGCCTGGCCGTAGTCCTGGAAGACCGTGACCACCCCGTCGGGAACCCCGGCGACCGGCTTGCCGCCGGCCGTCAGGGTTCCCGCGGTGGCAGGAAGGAGCCCGCTGAGCACACGCAGGAGCGTGGTCTTGCCCGTGCCCGAGCGCCCGACGATCCCCACGATCTCGCCTTCGGCCACGGTGAAGTCGATCTCCTTGAGGATCTCGAGCTTCCCCGCCGCGGAGGGCAGCGTCACGCCGACGCCGTGGACGGCGTAGGCCGCCGTCGTGGATGAAACCGGGCTCATCGTGGGGTCCTTCCTGGGGGTGTCTCGCGCGGTGACCCGGGGGTCAGAGCACGTACTGCGAGAGGTCGAGGTCCTCGACCGCGGCGTCGAGCTGCGCCTGGCGCACCAGGAACCCGAGGTACATCTCGAGCGTGTCCGCCGTGACCGACTTCTGGTAGGTCGGCAGCGTGATCGCCTCGGCGACCTCGGGGTCGAGGCCGAGCTTGTCCTGCACGAACGCGCGGTACTCCTCGGGGTTGGCCTCGATCCAGTCGACGGCGTCCTCGAACGCCGCGTTCCAGCCCTCGAGGGCCTCGGGGTTCGCGTCGGCGAAGACGCGGCTCGTGGAGTACCAGCCGGTGAGCGCGGCATCCTCGCCCGTCGCGATCTCGATCGGGGTGAAGAGGCGCGTGTAGCCCTCGGCCTCGATCGCCGACGCGAACGGCTCCGGCACGGTCGCGGCGTCGACCTGACCGGCGAAGAGCTGGTCGGGCTGCGCGGCGAACGGCACCTGGATGAGCTCGACGCCCTCGACGCCCTCCTGCTCGAGCGAGTCGAGCAGCGCGGCGTACTGCAGGCCGGCGAGCGAGTTCGTCGCGATCTTGAGACCGGCGAGCTCCTCGATCGAGGAGGCGACCTTGCTGTAGACGCCGGCACCGTCGGCCCAGCCGCCCGCGGTCGCGACGATGTCGAAGCCGCGCGTCGCCGAGGCGAGGAAGTCGGTCGGCGTCGTCATGACGATGTCGTACTGGGTGCCGAGCGCCGGGATGAACGTCGCGAGCTCGCCCGACTCCGTGATCTCGGCGTCGATGCCGTGGTCCTCGAGGAACCCCTGCTCGTCCGCGACGTTGAGGATCATGGTCGCGGCGACCGGCAGGTTGGCGACGCGGATGACCGTGAGCTCGACCTCCCCGTCGGGTGCGGGCTCGGGTGCCGGGGTGCTGCACGCGGTGAGGCCGACGAGGGCGAGCGCGGCGGTTGCCGCGACGATTCCCGCTGTGGTTTTCTTCATAGCAGTGACTTCCTTGTCTCGTGTTAACAGGGGTGGAGTCGCTATCCGGTCGGCCTAGACCCCGACCGGATCCCCGACCGAGGTCGCCAGGGCGACGACCTCGTTTCGCAGCTCACCGAGTCCGCTCACCGTCACCTCGACGACGTCTCCGGGGACGAGGTAGACGGGGGGTGTGCGTGCGTACCCGACGCCCGAGGGCGTCCCGGTGAGGATGACGTCTCCCGGCAGCAGTCGCACCGCCTGGGAGAGGTAGGAGACGAGCATCGCCACGGGGAAGACCATGTCGCCCGAGTTGCCGGACTGCATGACCTCCCCGTTGACGCGCGTCTCCACGTGCAGATCGGTCACGTCGCCCACCTCGTCGGGAGTGACGAGGTAGGGCCCGAACGGACCGAAGGTGTCGAACATCTTTCCCTGATCGAACTGCGACGTGCGCCGCTGCCAGTCGCGCGCGGTGACGTCGTTGGCGATCGAGTACCCGGCGACGTGCTCGAGCGCGCGCTCCTCCGGGATGTCGCGTCCGCCGATGCCGACGACGAGGGCGATCTCGCCCTCCCAGTCGACCTTCTCGGTCGAGGCGGGCACCTCGATCGGCTGCCCGTGGCCGGCGAGCGACGTCGCGGGCTTGAGGAAGATCATCGGGAAGTCGGGGACCTCCGCCTTGCCCTCCTTCGCGTGCTCCTCGTAGTTGCGGCCGATGCAGAAGATGCGCGGGGGGTCGCCGACCGGCGGGAGGAACGTCACGTCCGACTCGGCGTGGTAGACCGCGGAGCCGTCGGCCGCGGCGACGGCCGCGCGCACGGCGTCGAGCGCGGCGGCGCCGCCCTCGAGCAGCTCGCGGAGGGTCGCGGTCGCCCACGGCGTCCCGTCGAGCGCACGCCCGAGGTCGAGCAGACCCCTCTCGGTCGCCACGCACACGGTCGCCGCCGTCGCGGTCCTCACGGTCGCCAGTCGCACGGAAGTCGTTCCTCTCGGGTTTCGGGGTCGCGGCGCTCAGGCGCCGGCGGCGGGCTCGCTCGGCGTCTCGACCTCGTCGAGCACGGCGAGCAGGTCCTGCTGCTGGATCTTCTTGTGCTCCGCGGCGAGGCGACCGGCGAGCTTCCCGTCGCGTGCGACGAGGGCCTCGTAGATCGCGCGGTGCTCGTCGAGCGAGACGCGGAGACGGTTCGGGTTGAGGCGGAAGACCGCCTGGAGGTTGGAGTGGCCGGCCCAGATCGACGAGATGAGCTGGGCGAGCTTGCCGTTGCCGCTGTAGTCGAAGATCACGCTGTGGAACTGGCGGTTGAGCACCGAGTACTCGAGCGGGTCGGGATCGGCCGAGTCGACGATCGCCTGCTGCTGGTCGAGGATGCCGCGGAGCACGGCGAGCCCGTCGTCGTCGATCCGGTCGGCGGCGAGCTCGGTCGCGAGCCCCTCGAGGTTGCTGCGCACGAAGAGCACCTCGAGGATCTCCTCGCGCGTGAGCGAGGCGACGCGGGCGCCCGAGTAGGCGTTCATGTCGACGAGCCCGTCGCGCGCGAGCATCCACAGCGCCTCGCGCACGGGGATGTCGCTCACGCCGAACGACTGGCCGAGCTCGCGCGTGATGAGGCGCTCCCCTGCGACGAGCTCGCCCTTGAGGATCTGAGCTCGGAGGGCTTCGTAGATCATCACCGATCTGACTTTTCGCATCATCGCCTGCCTTCGAGGATTCTATATTATCTGATTCCGGCGCCGCGTCAAACGGCGGTGCGGTCGCCGTACTCGAGCAGCACCCCGAGGGTGTCGGCGGGCGACTCGTCGACGAGGCGGTAGGCCTCGGCGGCCTCGGCGAACGGCAGCCGGTGCGACACGAGCGGCGCGACGTCGATCCCCCGCAGCAGCTCGAATGCGGCGGCCGTGCGGCGCGCGCGATCCCAGCGCGGCTGGAGTCCCGAGCCGACGGTCGCGACCATGCTGCTCACGATGCGCTGGCGCTTGTAGTGGAACTCGGGCGAGAGAACGAGCGGCACCTCGCGGGTGCCGTAGTACGAGAGCACGACGATCGTGCCCTCGTGGCCGGTCGCGCCGATCGCGGTCTGCAGGGCGCGCGGCGCCCCGCTCGCCTCGACCGCGACATCCGCCCCTCGTCCGCCCGAGAGCTCGAGCACCGCCGCGACCGCGTCCTCCGGGGCGACGACGGCGTCCGCGCCGATCCAGGCCGCGCGCTCCCGCCG